>CAZTKB010000100.1:0-11312 GCA_964614125.1 uncultured Desulfobacterales bacterium
CCGTAGGCCCGGTTCCAGTTGCCGATCGCATCCAGGGGGAAAAAAAACGACGTCGGGGGGACCAGACTGGTGCCCGGACGTGCCCGGTGGTAATACAGGGTGTTGAAGGCCCGGATGGTTGCCGTGGAGATCAGGCCGGCTGGCAGGTCTGTCGGCAGGGGGATCGGCTGTTTCCCGGAAAACCGGAGATCCCGGATTTCGGCGTGTTCTCCGGACATCAACACAGACCGTCCCAGATGCCGGCCTTGTGCCAGGCAGTCGATCCAGGCGACCGTATAGGTGGCGTTCGCTGCGGATTCCAGGGCAAAAAGAATCTCCTCCAGGTTCCGGGCACGAATGACCGTCTGCCGGATCCAGGTGGAGCGGATTGGAATCATCCGGAAAGCGGCCGACAGAATGACTCCGGTCAGCCCCATTCCACCGCAGGTGGCCCGAAACAGGTCCGGATTTTCGGTGGGGGAAGCGGTGACGGTTTCCCCGTTGCCCAAAAGGATCCGGAGTTCCGTGACATGGTCGGTGAAGCTGCCGTGGCAATGGTGGTTTTTGCCGTGCACGTCCGAGGCCACAGCGCCACCGACCGTGACAAAACGGGTTCCCGGTACGACGGGAAGAAACCATCCCCGCGGCACGAATTCCCGGAGCACGGCATCCAGAGAAACCCCGGCCGCGCAGCACAGAATGCCTTCCTCCGGGTCAAATGCCAGAAAATGATCCAGGTACCGGGTATCCAGCACGCCAGGTGCCAGGCTGCTGTCTCCATAACTGCGTCCCAGGCCGCGGGCGATGAACCCGCCGCCATTACGGATTGCCTGATGGCACTCGGAAAAGGAGCGGGGCAGGACCACGTCGGATTCGATCCAGGGATATCGTCCCCATCCGGAAAGTTTCATGGCACAAACCTCGCCAGGCCGAAAACACCCAGAAACAGAATCCCCACTACCCAGCTGACCGGATCCTTCACCGCAAAAACCACGGGATCGTCATGCATCCGCCCCCGATGGGCCAAAATCCAGACCCGGGAGATCCAGTACAACAACAGCGGACAGGCGGGCCAGATCCAGGTCGGGGTGGCATACAGGGCCGTGGTGTGGCTGTCCTGGATATACAGGGCCAGAACCAGCACGGATAGATATCCGGCGCCGATGCCGAGACTGGAGACAATCGAACGGTCACCGGCGGTGTATCCTCTGCCCCGGATTTTTTGGTCCGGGTATCCGGGCTCAGTGGACTGGATTTCGCTGAAACGTTTCACAAAGGCCAGGCTGAGAAAAAAGAACAGGGAGAAAGCGGCCAGCCAGAAGGATAACGGGATATCCGTGGCGGCCGCGCCGGCGATGATCCGCAGGGTGTAGAGCCCTGCCAGGGTGATCACATCCAGGATGGCCGCCTGTTTGAGGATCCGGGAGTAGAGCGTCGTGACGATAAAATAAGTGCCCAAGGCGGCGAAAAACGCCTTTGGCAACAACCATGCCGACATCAGGAGAGAGGCCGAAAGGAGAATCGGCCACAATACCCAGCCGGTCAAAAGGCTTAGCTGCCCGGATGCCAACGGCCGGACACGTTTTCGGGGATGGCACCGGTCGTGGGGGAGATCCACCAGGTCGTTCAGGAGGTAAGCGGCGGAGGCGGTCAGAGAGAAGGCGAGAAGGGCCAGCAACGTATTCCGGATGCCGGCCGGATCGGTAAAGTGATGTGCGGCCAGCAGCGGGACCGGAATCAGCAGATTCTTGATCCACTGGTGAGGCCGCATCGCCTGAAGAATCGAAAAGATCCGGTTCGGCCGGTTTTTACCCACAATTCGGACGGAAATACCCGCTGCCCGGACACGTCCGATCACAGAAGGCGAAGCACCGGCGATGTAAGCTTGCCGGGCAGCCTGCCAGACCGGCAGATCGGCCGGGCTGTCCCCGACATAATCGAAACCTTTCTCGCCGAAGCGGGATATCAGGGCGTCCCGCTTATACCCGGCCCGGAGGTTGGTCGATCCGTCGGTGGCGAGCAGTTCGTGAAACATGCCCAGATGATCATATATGGGTTGGGCCGAGCGGCGATGGGAAGCAGTGGCCAGAACCAGATACCGTCCCTGTTCTTTTTCCTGCCGCAGCCATTCCACAATCTCTTCGTGAAAAGGGAGTTGGGACGGCTCCGGTTCCCATTGGCCGGCAAGATAGGTTTTCAGTGCGGCTTTGCCCTGAAAAAGGTGAAAAACCAACGCAAAGATCCGCAGGGGGTTTAGTACGAGAACCTGGGTGGCGGCTTCCATCAAGAGGTCGGTGCCAAGAAGGGTTCCATCGAGATCAACCACCAGGGGCGTTGGTTCAGGTTCGTTCATGTCAGGGTTCCGGCTTCGGTGACAGATAGGCTCCATGAATGGTATCAGATTGCATAAAATGAAAAAAACCGCAATCAGGAAAACGGACACACCCACGGCCCCCTTCAAGTACCGGCTTCTATCCTATGGCTGTAGCGAGAATGAGGACAGATGTGTAGAATCGCCCGACAGACGGCAGTCTGATCTGGATTTCGATGCATATTCCTTTATGAGGGGTGAACGCGGAACCCCCGAACCATTTCCTCCATGCTTTTCCGGCGGGTGATGTTTTCATGGGCTATGACCACATAGGGTGATTCCTTCACGGAAAACCGGGTGACACGGCCCAGGAACCATCTCTGTTCCCAAGGAGCGTGGCAAGGATATTCCATAAAGAATTCATCCCGGATTCCCTCCAGCACCTCGCGGATTCCGACGGCGAATTCGGCGGCACCCTCGGCGGATGTTCCGGTGGCGGTATCGCAGATCTTCAGGTAGTTGGAGCCGATATATCCGGATGCTTCGGAAGGCGGGTTGAGCGACGCGAAATTACGCCAGGCCTCATTGACAAAAAGGATGTTGCCGGGGCCATCGATCACGCAGATGTGGGCGGAAAGCGAATCCAGAATGGATTGGGTGAATTGCCAGGCTTCTTTGATTTCATCCACCGCCCGGGTTTGTATTCGAAGCGCCTCTTCCAGCTGTTCGGTCCGTTCCGCGACGTCCGTTTCCAGTTTTTTCTGATAATCGATCAGATGGTCGTGGTAGGCTTTGACTTCCAGCAATGTTTTGACACGGATCCGCAACTCGAGCCTGTCGACCGGTTTGCTCATGAAATCGTCGGCACCCGCTTCCAATGCCTGGATGCGGGAGGACAGGCCGGTTTCCGCCGTAATCATCAAGACAGGTATCATTCGGGTGGTTTCATCGGATTTCAAAATCCGCGTGGCCTCGATGCCGTCCATCACCGGCATGCCGATATCCATCAGAATGATATCCGGAATGGATTCCGAAACTGCCTGTAGTGCTTCCCTGCCGTTGGATACCGTTCGGAAGCGATAGCCTGAAGGTTCCAGAATGGCTTTGACCAGTCGGGCGTTGGAGGGGCTGTCTTCCGCGATGATTACAAAAGGAGGTTGGTTCACTCGGTTGTCCTTTGCCGTGCCGCGTGAGCAGATGCTGTTTGGGAAACCGGTCGCCGGTATGGAAAATACCATAAATCCGGTCGGCTGTTTTGGCAACAGTTATCTGAAGCCCAGCCCGAACCGGACACAGTGGTGTTCCCCTGATTGTGGAATATTTCATAATTTTCTTGACAAAAATAATGCGGTGTGCTTGAGATTAGACAATTTTGCATTCGGACTGCTTGGAGTCAAAGAGCAGTTGAATTACAATCGCAATCAGATGCAGTCTCGACTTTCGAGAATCGCTTGCGCGGTATGGCAAACTTCCTGAAAGCACGGGCTTGTCGGCGGAAACGGTCGGAACGTTGTAAGGGATTCCCACAATCAAGTAAGGAGGTACATCATGGCCATTGACAGTGCAGAAGCGTTGGTCGCGAAGCTCCAGTCGGACGAGTCTCTCCGGGCGGAATTCAAGAAAGCCACCTCGGAGGAGGCATTTATGGAAATCGCCAAAAAAATGGGTTACAACACAAACCTGGATGAATTTCGAAAAGCTGTCGCCAAGAAATACCACCCCGCAGCCGGGGAACTTTCGGATGACGACTTGGATAAGGCTGCCGGAGGACTTTCCATCGTAGGTGTGGACTACGCCTTTACGGCCATTCAGACCGCCTCCAGCTGATTTTTTGGGTTTCCCCTCACGCCCTGTAACCTGGTTGCAGGGCGTTTTTTTTGCTCTACGGCGGAAAAAGGACCACCCACCGGCGCCGGTCAAAATCTCTCAACGCTTGTAGAGCCATTCCTTCGATTTTTTCCCTCTCTTTTTTGGACGTCTGTACCAACCTCCCGATGATCTCTCCCAGGCTGACCTTTCCGGAACAGAGCCGCAAGAGGTCATTTTCCAGCGTCGACAGTACCGTATCCCTCCGGTGCCACACCCCATCCGGCCGCCGAAGCATTTCCGCCGGATCCATCACCCGGCACGGGTACCAGGAATTCACCTCGTGCAAAGGAATTTCGTCCAGGGAGCGGGCCGGGGTGGCGGCGAGCATCGTGTAATAGGGATGTATGATCGGGTCTTTTTCATACAGATGCTTATACCAGGTGCTGCTGATGCCATAGCGAAGAGCCAGTTCGTAGTGCGTTCGGATCCGGTGGCCCGGGATTTTCCCTTCCCTAAAGAGCGAGTTTCGTTTGTCTGCAATTCGTCTCACAAACTTCCGGCGGGCCGAACTCACTTCGTTGCGGGTGAGGGTTTCCGTTTCGCTTACCGGAAAATCCTCAAAGGAAGTGATCGAGTCCGGATCCAATATTCTCAGGCCGAATGTGTTGGGGTGGGTGGTGATTCGGGTGTTGGGAAGAGGCATCACGAATGTCGAGGAAATATCGACCAGGCCGGGCGCGGCATCCAGCAGCCTTTCTGCAAAAGACGTTGTCAATTCCAGAGTCTCGATGGTTTCACGGGCTCCGCCGATGATGAAATTTCCGTGAAGCTGCGGCAGTTCGTGCTTGGCACACAGCCGAACCACTTCCTCGATTTCACCAATCGTGGTCTGTTTGCCGTACAGGCCCAGGGCCGGAGGCCAGCCGGACTCCATGCCGATCTGCATCCGGGCCATTCCGGCGGCTTTCATCATGGGAAGTAATTCCGGATATCGGTGCAGGATGCGGGCATGGGCTTCACAGAACCAGACGAAGTCATACTCGGCCCGGAGCATGGTCAATGCTTCGCAGAACCTCGCGGTCCTGTCGTAATCCAGGGTGAAGGTGTCGTCGATGAACCAGATGTAGCGGACATCCGGATTTTCCGCCAGGCCTTTCCGGATCTCCTCGGTAACCCGCCGGACGCTGCGCAGACGAAGCGCTTTCGTGTTGCCTCCTTCGAAGCAGAACGCACAGCGGAAAGGGCATCCGCGGGCCGAAACCACGGACAGGTTGTATTTGTGAGCCCGGCCCAGGATGTGGGTGGAAGAGGGAAGGGGCAGCGCGTCCAGATCGGACAGCAGAGGGCGCTCGGGTGTGACGGTCTCCTTCCCGCGGTGATCCAGGGTAACGATACCCCGGACGGTATCGAACCCGATTCCGGAGGAGATGGAGTCCAGGAGTTCCAAAAGCGTGTATTCTCCATCTCCCCGCACCAGGGCGTCGCAGCCCGAGCCCTCCAGAAAGGCTCGGCCCAGATGAATGGTCTGGGGGCCGCCCACGATCACCGGTAAGCCGTGCTCTTCTTTCAGACGGCGACTCAGGGCCTCGACCAGATGCTGGTTGTCATAATCGCAGTACAGCCCGATGGCCAGGATTTTCCGGTTGGCAAACTCGTGTTCGATCACGGCCAGACCGTCGGTGGTAATGCCGGTAAAGGCCCGGGCCCGGTACCCGTTTTCTTCCAGAAAAGCCGCCAGGGTCAACAGCCCCAGGTTGTCCAGGTGCTCAAACTGTCGGTGGAGAACCATGCGTTGGAGATGCAACAGCAGGATATACGGTCTCATGAGCGCTCAGAAAGGGGCCCATACCAACATGCCGCGGTCTTCCATGCCGGCCAGCAGCTGCCGGGCCGTGTCGTGGAACGAACCCCGGGTGTTGTATCGGTCGCCGAAACGGGTGCAGGCTTCATTCAGAACATCCCGAAGCCGGAGTTTGCCGCTGCACAGCAACAGGAGCTCATATTCCAGAGGCGAGAGCACCTCGGTTCCGATCCGGGGAATTTCGTTTTCCCAGGAAACGGTGTTCCAGATTTCGAAGACCCGTTGGGGATGCCAGGTATCCATTTCTTCGCACGGTACATTCTCCCGGCGCCGCACCGCTCCCCCTGCCAACAGTCGGTGGTAGGTGTGCAGGACCGGATGCCGGGTGTATACATTGATCAGCCACCGGGAGTAAACCCCGTAACGGTAGGCCAGGCGATAGGCTTCCTGGATGGTGTCGTGAGGCACCTCCCTTTTCTCGACCATCTGGATCATGGTCTGCTGGATCCGCCGGTTGAGCGTATGCCGGGCCGTGAACATGTCCGGCCACGAAAAGGCATCGGTTTCCGTCATCGGGATGTCTTCCATCCCGTGCAGTTCCCGCTCCAGCAGCAGGCGGATGCCGAAGTCAGCCGGACGGGTGCGGACGGCCGTGTTGGGATAGGGCATCAGGAAAAATCCCAGGGCGTCAAATCTCCCGGGTGCCGCGTGCAGCAGGCGGGTGATCAGTTGAATGTCGGCGTCGATGGTTTCCGGGCTTTCGACGGGTCCGCCCACGATGATATTTCCCGTGATCTGGGGGATCCCGGCTTCCACACAGCGACGAACCACGGATTCGATCCATTCCACCCGAGTTTGCTTGCGATAGAGAGAAAGAACCCGGTTGGAACCGGATTCAATGCCGATAAACAGTTTGACCAGGCCCGCCTCCGCCATTCGGTCGAGCATCTCCGGCCATTGGTGCAGTGTCTGGATATGTCCTTCACAGAACCAGACGAAGTCGCGCGTTTTTCGGAGACGGGACAGTTCATCGCAGAATTGTCCGACGCGCTTCGGATTCAGTGTGAACGTGTCGTCCACAAAGAAAATGTATTTCAGATTCGGATGGCGGTCGAAGTGGCAGCGGATTTCCTCCATGACGTTGGAGACACTCCGGAACCGGACTTTTCGGGAGTTGTGTCCTTCGTAACAGAAGGCGCATTGGAAGGGACACCCACGGCCGGTGATCACCGGGAGGATATTCCATCGTTCGTGGCCGGCTTCCAATCGAAAATCGGGCCACGGCAGGCTGTCCAGATCCTCGATCAAATCCCGGTCAGGGCAGACGACCAGACGGCCGTCGGAATCCAGCCAGGTGATTCCCGAAATCTCCGAACGGTTCCGGCCTTGGCGGCAGTAGCCATCCAGCAATTCCAGAAGGGTTATTTCCCCCTCTCCTCGCACAATGGCATCGCAGCGGGAAGCCTCCAAAAACTCCCGGCCCAGCCCCACTGCCTGGGGGCCTCCCACAAACACGGGAATTTCCCATCGGTCCCGGACATACCGGGAGATTTGTTCCACCAGGGTGACGTTTTCGTAGTCACTGTACAATCCGATGCTGGCGGCGCCTTTTTCCCGCATCTGTTGTTCCAGCCAGCCTTCGGCCTGATGAGCGAAACCCCGAAACATGGCGGCCTGAAAACCCCGCTGGGCCAGAAACAGGGTCAACAGATTCACTCCGATGCCGATATCTTCCGGGACGGATCCGAAATTATCCCGGTGAACGCTCAATAGCAAGATATCATAAGACATGTCCGGCTCTCCGTCATTGTGATAGGGTGGTTTAGATATTCGAATATACCATCCACCGGTGGTGTTCCAGGCGGTGGAGCACCGATAGGGCGGCCGCCTGAAATTCCTTATATCCGCTGAATCGATCCGCAAACCCGGCAAAGATGGTTTCCAACATTTTCTGCAGCGGCAATTTCCCGGTACTGTGCAACAGGAGCTCGAACTCCAGGGGTGAGAGCACCTCCCGGCCGATCCGGGGAAAACCGCGGCTGAAATCCACCGTGGTCCAGATATCCAGGGTTCGCAGGGGTCGCCAGTGTTCCAAATGGTATTGGGGAATGTCAGCGGATTGTCGGCCGGCGCCGGATGCCAGCAGGGTGTCATACCGAGTAAGGTACGGCGCCTCTTGGGAAGCGGGCAAGGAGGTATCGAGGCTGTAGCGCTCCCGGAGTTCCGGCTGGTGGGACAAGACGGCCTGGAACCAGATACTCTGGAGACCGTGACCTTTATAAAGCGCAAACTGGGTTTCAATCCGTTCTTCCGGAATTTTTTTCTCCCGGTACAGCCGGAGCATGGTCCGGCATATGTGTTGTGTGAACTCCAGACGCATGGCGGTGATTTCTACCCGGCTCAGGTATTCGGTTTCCACCACGGCCACGTCATTGATCGAGGTGAGCCCCTCCGGGTCCAGGACCCGGATGTGGTACTTCGACGGGTTGCGGGTGATGGCGGTTTCCGGCAGCGGCAGAAAAAACGTGGAAGTGAGATCCATCATGCCCGGGCCGCGTGCGAGGAGATCCGCCGTGAAATCCAGCGTTTCTCCGAAGGTTTGCCGGGATTCGGCGGCACCGCCAACGATGATGTTGCCCACCAGTTGCGGCAGGTTGTATCGGTTGCACAGGTCCACGATCCGGGCGATCTCTTCCAAAGAGGCCTGTTTGCGGTACATCTTCAGCACGGATGAGGAACCGGACTCGATCCCGATTTGCATTCGGATCATGCCCGCATCGACCATCATGGGCAGCATTTCCGGCCATCGGATCAGGGTACTCGGATGACACTCACAAAACCAGACGAACGGGTGGTTGGACCGCAGCAGGTTCAGTTCCCGGCAGAAAGCTTCCACCCGATGGGGATCCAGGGTGAAGGTGTCGTCTGCAAACCAGATATAGGGGATATCCGGGTTGCGGTCCAAGGCCTGGCGGATTTCCATCATCACATGAGAGACGCTTCGCAGCCGGACCTTCCCGGGGACGCTGCCTTCGTAGCAGAAGGCACAGCGAAAGGGACAGCCTCGGCCGGTGAGTACCGCAAGATTCGTCAGGCGGCTGTGGTCCGGCCGGTGTTTTCCGGGTTTGCCGACGGGAAGGGCATCCAGGTTTTCGATCGGCGGGCCGGGCGGAACGGAAATCAGACGGCCCATTCCATCCAGATGAGTGACTCCGGGGATTTCGGCCAGAAGGCTGCGGTCGCTTCGGAAATGCTTCAGGAGGGCAATCAGAGGGTTTTCCCCTTCTCCCCGAACGAGCGCGTCGCAGCCGGTGTTTCTCAGAAATGTTTCGCCCAGGGCCACTACTTGCGGACCTCCGACAATGACGCGCAGGTTCCACCGGGTTTTGGCGGCGGAACAGAACACCTCGACCGCGGATTGATTGTCGTAGTCGCAGTACAAGCCGACGACATCGAGCCCCCGATGGTCCATCTCCTGCTGCACATAGGCTGCGGCTTCGTGGATGGTCCCGGAAAATACCGAAGCGTCCCAGCCGTTTTCTTCGGCCACTGCCGCGAGGATGTTCAGGCCCAGCGGCTCACCGGGCAAAAACAGGCTGCCGGTGCCCATGCGGGGAATATAGAAAAAGACGATTCGGCCCAGGCTTGCATTCACCATTTGCATAAGACCACCCAATGTCTTTGGTCAAACTGCCAAAGCAATGCTTCCACCTGCTGCTGCAGTTCCCCTTCTCTGGTGAATCTTTCCCCAAACCGTTTTTCCAGGCTGGTAAGCACCTCCTTCAGACTGATTTTTCCCGCGCAATGCAACAGCAACTCCAGCTCCATGGGGGACAGGACATATCCCGCGATCCGGGGAACCCCGCCGTCATATTTGAGGGCCTTGCGCATCTCCACGGTGCGCTGCGGCCTCCAATCCATCCGCTCCTCCAAAGGCACATCCTCCACAGATCGGGCCGCGCCCCGGGTTATGAGCCGGAAATATTCGTCCAGGAACAGATTCTCCTTATACACGTCGACATACCACAGGCTGTGGATGCCGTAGGAAAACGCAGTTCTGTATTGAGAGAGGATCGCCTGACGGGGTACTGCTCCTTCACGCACCAACCCCCGCATGACATTCCGGATATGGCCGCTGACATGCCGACGGTATCCGGCGATGACCTCGGGGGAGGTCCCCTTCGGAACGACCACCGGGTAGTCGTCGATGGCTCGGTGGCCCCGGGGATCCAGAATGGTCAGCCCGAAATCCGCCGGCCGCTCTGTGATGGCGGTGCCGGGGTAGGGCCGAAGAAAACCCGTGAGAATGTCGATTACCCCGGGAGCCAGCCGGAGCAGGCGTTCCGCGAATGCGGCTGTAACTTCAATGGTGGCGTCATTTTCCATCGGTCCGCCGATGATCAGGTTGGTCGCCATCTGGGGGATGCCGGCGGAGGCCGCCGCCGCCACCACTTGCTCCATTTCAGCCGGAGTCGCCTGTTTCCCGTAAAGCTTCAGGATTTCCTCGTTGCCGGTTTCCACTCCGATCTGCAACCGTATCAGCCCGGATTCGGCCATCATCGGGATCATTTCCGGCCACCGGGCCAACAGGTGTACATGGCTTTCGCAGTACCAAACCAGATCCCGCTCCTTCCGGACTTGCTGCATTTCCCGGCAGAAAGCCTCGACACGCCCCGGGTTCAGGGTGAAGGTGTCATCCAGAACCGTAATATATTTCAGGTCCGGGCGGGCGTCCAGGTTGCGCCGGATCTCTGCGAATACCCGATCCATGCTCCGCAGGCGCACGCGCTTTTTGTGGGTGCTCTGGTGGCAGAAAGCGCAGGAGAAGGGACAACCGCGGCCGGTGAACAGGTTTCGGCCGTAGAGCCGGTCGGGATGCAGGGAGCGGTGGTAGGCGGGAAAAGGGAGAGAGTCCAGATCCGATACCGGGGTCTGGTCTGGGGTGGATCGAAGCTCCCCTTTGCCACCCAACCAGGTGATTCCCGGGATATCCTCCAGGTTTCCGGATCCACGCAGAAGGGCGTGTAAGACTTGGGGAAGGGTTTCTTCGGCTTCCCCGCGGATCACGACATCCCCGCCGGAGGCCTCCAGAAACGCCGATTCCAGCCCATACGCCTGCGGTCCTCCCACGACCACCGGCACGTCATAATGATCTTTTATCCACCGACACAGTGTCTCCACCGTGTCCTGATTTTCGAAGTCGCAGGAAAATCCGACCGCGGCGATGTCCCGGCCGTCGGATTCCCGTTTCAGGAGTTCCGGGACTTCATGCGCACCGCCGTGAAATACCCACGGATCCCAGCCGGCATTTTCCAGTACGGCTGCCAGGTAAAACAGCCCCAGATAGTCGGATCCTACGGCGGGAGAGCCCAGGCCGGCCCTCCGGACATGGAACAGCAGAATGGTTCGGGG
>CAZTKB010000101.1:0-11304 GCA_964614125.1 uncultured Desulfobacterales bacterium
CCGCTCACCCAGCCCACACAGGGAGGAGGGAAAAATTGATGGTCCTGGCTCTCCCCAACCAGGGGGGAGAGGGAAAATTGGTGGTCCAAAAAAAGCCGAAAATCTCCGAAGGGACATGACAGATCCCGCAAGAAAACTCCGACAGTTGATCCGAAGCCGGAGACGGCAGATTCTGGGGATGAAATGTAAGAAGCAAGCGCCGATTCAGCGCTTCATTTTCGGTTCAGGAGGTCTGCAAACGGATTGTGAAAAGGTTTTTTCTCCTCAACCATCGGGCGTTTTCCCGGTTTGCCGGACCGTAGCCGGGAATTCTCCGATCCGCCCGCCACTGTATTCTTTTCCCGAGACGGCCGACTTCCGGGAGATGATTTCATGCTGAGAGATATCCGGTTCCGGTCGATGTCCACATCCAGAACCGTGACCTGAACCTTCTGATTCACCTGCACCACCTCGGACGGGTGGCGGATGAACCGGTCGCAGAGTTCGCTGATATGCACCAGTCCGTCCTGGTGTACCCCGATATCCACGAATGCGCCGAAGGCCGTCACGTTGGTGACGATTCCATTCAGCTTCATGCCGACCGACAGGTCCGTGATCCGTTCGATGCCACCGGCGAACTCCACGGATTCAAACCGGTTTCGGGGATCCCGGCCGGGTTTTTCCAATTCATCCAGAATGTCTTTCAGGGTCGGAAGCCCCACATCTCCGGACACATAACGCTCCAGCCGGATCGCCCGCCGCCGGTCGGGATCCGTGATCAATTCCGCCACACCGCAACCCAAATCACGGGCCATGGCCTCCACGATCCCGTAGCGTTCCGGATGCACGGCGCTGGCATCCAGCGGATTGTCACCATCCGGAATCCGCAGGAACCCGGCTGCCTGCTCATAGGCTTTGGGTCCCAGACGATGGATTTTCTTCAGGTCCTCCCGGGTGCGAAAAGGTCCCTTCTCATTTCGGAAGGCCAGGATATTACGGGCCAACTGGGGCCCCAGCCCGGACACATACGTTAAAAGCTGTACACTGGCCCGGTTCAGGTCCACCCCGACACGGTTGACACAGCTGACCACCGTGTCATCCAGGGCGTCCTTCAGCAGCCCCTGGTCCACGTCATGCTGGTACTGGCCAACGCCGATGGATTTGGGATCGATCTTGACCAGTTCGGAAAGCGGATCGATCAGCCTCCGGCCGATCGACACCGCCCCCCGGACGGTCAGGTCCTGATCGGGAAACTCCGCGCGGGCCGCTTCCGAAGCCGAGTAGATCGACGCACCACTTTCGTTGACCATCACCACGGGCGGATTTCCGTCAATTTGCAAAGACTGGACAAAGGACTGCGTTTCCCTCCCCGCCGTCCCGTTTCCCACGGCGATGGCTTCCACAGCATATTTCCGGCACAATTCCAACAGCCTGACTCCCGCTTCCCGAGCCTGCTTCTCCGACAGATGCGGATACACGGTATCGTGATGCAGGAGTTTCCCCTGGCGGTCCAGACAGACCACCTTGCAGCCGGTCCGGAATCCCGGATCGATGCCCATCACCCGTTTGGAGCCCAGAGGAGGAGCCAGCAGCAGGTGCCGAAGGTTTTCCGAAAAAATCCGGATGGCCTCGGCATCCGCCTTTTCCCGGGACCAGACCCGGATTTCGGTTTCCATGGACCGGGACAGAAGCCGGCGGTAGGCATCCTGCACCGCCATAAACACCTGCTCCGCATCTTTTCCGGATGCGGTGACAAACATGCTCCGAAGAATCCGAAGCGCCTCGTCCTCCGGAGGAAAGAGGGAGACATTCAACACATCTTCGCGCTCTCCCCGTCGAATTGCCAGAACTCGATGGGAGGGAACCTGGGATATCGGTTCTTTCCAATCGAAATAATCCCGGTACTTGGCCCCTTCTTCCTCCTTGCCGGGGACCACCGTGCTCTTCAATTCGCCTTTCTCCAGAAACAGGGCCCGGATCCGGGAACGTGCCTCCATGTTCTCACTGACCATCTCCGCCAGAATATCCCGGGCGCCGGCCAGCGCCTCCTCGGCGTTCTCCACCCCGTTCTCCGGGACGACATAGGCCAATGCTTCGGCCGAGGGGTCCACTCCGGCCTGCTCCCAAAGCAGTAGGGCAAGCGGCTCGAGTCCTTTTTCCCGAGCCCGTGCGGCCCGCGTACGCCGTTTGGGGCGGTAGGGCAGATAGATATCTTCCAGTTCGGCCAGGGTGGCCGCCGCTAAAATCTGTTCCTGCAGCAGGTCGTTCCAGTGACCGTTTTGTTCCAGGGATTTCCGGATGGCGTTGCGGCGGGAATCCAGTTCCTCCAGATACTTGAGCCGGTCCCGGATGGCTGTCACCTCCACCTCGTCCAGGCTTCCGGTTGCCTCCTTTCGGTATCGGGCGATAAAAGGGATGGTCGCCCCGTCTTCCAGGAGCCCGACCACGGCCTGAACCTGCGCCGGTGCCAGATGCAGTTCTTCCGCAACCCGGCCGGAATATCCCTCATGCATGGGATTCACCTCCCATACAGGACGCCAGATATTCCACCGCCAACAGGTATCCCATGAATCCAAGACCTGAAATCTGCCCGGTCGCCGCGGCTGCGGTCATCGAACGATGCCGGAAGAGTTCCCGGCGGTATATGTTGGAAAGGTGGACCTCGACGATAGGGATGTCCAGCAGAAGGAGCGCGTCCCGAATCGCCACGCTGGTATGGGTGTACCCGCCCGGATTGATGATCAGTCCCTGGTGTGTTTCCCGGATATCCTGAATTTTCTGAATAATCTCGCCTTCATGATTGGACTGGAACGCCTCTGCTGACAGCCCCAGGCTGCCGGCTTTTTCTTGTATCCGCACGTCGATTTCCGCCAGGGTCAGGCTCCCGTAGATCTCGGGTTCGCGCTTTCCCAACATGTTGAGGTTCGGGCCGTGAATCACCTGGATGCGGTTCATTTTTCTTCCTCCGGATTCATCAATTCCCGGAACCGCCGGATCGTTCGGGCATAATCCGCGCTTTGATAGATCGCGGATCCGGCGACCAATACATCCGCTCCGGCCCGTGCAATCTCGGCGATCGTCGATTCATTCACCCCACCGTCAATTTCGATCAAGGCGAGAGATCCCCGGCGCTGCAACATCTCCCGGAGGCGGCGCACCTTGTCCAAGCTGGCAGGAATGAACCGCTGTCCCCCAAAACCCGGATTGACACTCATCAGCAAAACGAAATCCAGGTCGGCGAGCACCCATTCCAGGGACTGTAACGGTGTGGAGGGGTTCAGCACCGCGCCGGGCTGGCATCCGGATTCCCGGATCAGATGCAGGGTTCGGTGCAGATGAAGGCAGGCTTCCACCTGAACCGAAATCAGAGAAGCCCCGGCTGCGGCAAAATCCGCCACGTACCGTTCGGGGTTTTCGATCATCAGATGAACATCGATAGGCAGCGAAGTGGAACGACGGACAGCCTCTACGACCATCGGCCCCATGGTGATATTGGGAACAAAGTGTCCATCCATGACATCCACATGGATCCAGTCGGCTCCGGCGGCTTCCACGGCCCGGACTTCCTCCCCCAGGCGGGTAAAATCCGCGCTGAGAATGGACGGTGCGATTCGTTTCATCAATCTGTTTCCTTTCCGGTGATGCCAACGGAATTCCCGCGGACCCGTGCACGCCTCCGAAAACCCGTTGAATCATGTTCTTGGGGTTCAATACAGCTCATATTTTACCAACCTCCCATCCAACCCACCGTTTTTCAAAGGTATTTTCCAGGTTGGATGCAGGCCGACCTTCCGAATCAAATCCCGGTCCCCCACGTAGATATAGGCTTCCGATCCGGGGCACCGCTGTTTCAGCACATCTCCCAGTCGGGGATAGAAGGTTTCGGGATCCATGTCCTCCTGCTTCCGAATCCCGTAGGGCGGATTGCAAACGATGACCGACGGCTCCCGTGTTTCCGTTTCCAGGAAATCCCGGCGTTGGCACCGGATTCGTTTGCCGAAGGGGAGCTGGTTCAGGTTGATCCGGGTCGCCCGGACAGCGGTGCTGGAAATATCCCCGCAGGAAATCAGCCCTTCCGGCAAATCCCGCACCACCTGCTCCGCCTCGGCCTTGACCCTTCCCCAAGCCCGTTTGTCGAAATCAGGCAGAAATTCGAACCCGAACCGCTTGCGCAACAGGCCGGCTGGCAGACGGCAGTATTTCATCAAGGCTTCCGAAACCAGGGTTCCGGAACCGCACATCGGATCCAACAGGGGCTTTTCCCCGTCCCATCCGGTCAGCCGGATAATAGCGGCGGCCAAGGTTTCCTGCATCGGGGTGGCCACCGGCTCCTTCCGGTACCCCCGGCGATGAAGCGATCCTCCGGAGGTATCGACGGAAATGGTGGCCACATTGTTTTCGATATGCAGGTTCAGCGTCAGATCCGGGTCGAATTTGTCCACATTCGGGCGTTTGCCGAAGCGCTTCCGGAAATAGTCGGCAACCGCATCCTTAACACACAACGAGGCGAACTGGGAGTTCAAAATATGACTGTGGTTGACGTTTGCGAAAACCGCAAAGGTATGGTCAGACGAAAAGAAATCCCGCCACTCAATTTCCGCGGCGATCCGGTACAGGTGATCCCGATCGTGGCACCGAAACCGCCGGACCGGAGCCAGAATCCGGGTGAACAGGCGGGATTGGTAGTTGATCCGGTACAAGGCTTCCGACTCGGCGGAAAATAGGACCCCGCGATGGTCGGACTGAAGATCGGAGCCTCCCAATTCCGCCAGTTCGGCCATCCCCTGTTCCACCAGATCCCCCGCGATCTGTCCGAAATACCGCTGATCCTGCTGATATTGATACAATTACCACCTCCCGCCGGCAACGTCTATCCGGAAAACCGCCGGGGCTGTCATACATACTCCCGGGTTTTCAGAAATTCGATTTCCGGCCATTGCTCTTTTTCATAACCCAAGCTCCACTCGCTTCTGGCCAGAAAGGCGAGTTGTCCTTCCGAATCCACTGCCAGGGAAGCGGCATGTTCCTTTTCGAAATCGGCCAGCCGGGTTTTATCGGGGCAGGAAATCCATCGGGCGGCGGAAATATCGACGCTCTCGTAGTCTGCATCCACCCCGTATTCATCTTGAAGACGCGCAACGGTGATATCAAACTGCAACACTCCCACCGCGCCCAGGATATAGCTGTTGCTCATCCGGGGTCGAAAAACCTGGACCGCCCCCTCTTCCGCAAGCTGGGCCAGCCCTTTGGCCAGCTGTTTGACCTTCAGGGGGTTCTTCAGGCGCACCCGGCGAAAGTGCTCCGGGGCAAAGCTGGGTATTCCGGTGAATTTCAGGGGTTCCTTTTCGGTGAATGCGTCTCCGATCTTGATCGTCCCATGGTTGTGAATCCCGATGATATCCCCGGGATAGGCCTCCTCAACATGCGTCCGGTCCTGAGCCAGAAAAATCGTCGCATTGGAAATGGTCATCTCCTTGCCCAGCCGATGATGAATGACCTTCATTCCCCGGGTGAACTTTCCGGAACAAATCCGAAGAAACGCGATCCGATCCCGATGGGCCGGATCCATGTTCGCCTGGATCTTGAAAACGAATCCCGTAAATTCCGGATCCTCCGGGTGCACCATCCGGGTGGTGGTCGGCCGCGGCAAGGGGGACGGGGCGGTTTCGACAAAGGCCTCTAGCAATTCCCGTACCCCGAAGTTGTTGACCGCACTGCCGAAAAACACCGGAGTCTGATTGCCCTTCCGATACTCCTCGGCTTGGAAGGGGTTGGCAGCCCCGTGTAAAAGCTCGATATCTTCCCGCAATTCCTGGGCCTGCCGACCCAGCCTGTCATCCAGCAGAGGGTCCGAGAGATCACTGATCCGGACCACATCCTGATGACGGGTATCTCCTCCGGGAGTAAAGAGCAACAGAGATTTTCGAACCAGATTGTAGACCCCCTTAAAGCGTTTTCCGGCACCGACCGGCCATGTCATGGGAGCACACTCGATCTGGAGCCTGTCTTCGATATCCGCCAGAATGTCCAGCGGCGCCATCCCCTCCCGGTCCATCTTGTTGATGAAGGTCATGATCGGTGTGTTCCGCAGGCGGCATACGGCCATCAGTTTTTCCGTTTGCGGCTCCACACCCTTGGCGCTGTCAATCACCATCAGCGCGCTGTCTACCGCGGTCAGGACCCGGTAGGTGTCCTCCGAGAAATCCTGGTGTCCAGGCGGGTCCAGGAGGATGATTTCGTACCCGTCGTAAACGAACTTCATGACCGAGGTAGTAACCGATATCCCCCGCTCCTTTTCGATAGCCATCCAGTCGCTGGTCGCGTGGCGCGCCGCTTTTCGGGCCTTGACCGCTCCCGCGAGCTGAATGGCCCCGCCGAAAAGCAGCAATTTTTCCGTCAGTGTCGTTTTTCCGGCGTCCGGATGACTGATAATGCCGAAGGTACGCCTCCGGCTGATTTCCTGTTGGTCCTGATGATTCATGTATTCTTGCACCCCGGATCATTCCGATCCTTGACAGATCCCCATGTTTTGATTAATACAATACGAATTGGAAGGAGGCGCACGCCCCCCGCAAACCGGTGAGTGTGCGCAAAATTTGGTATTATAACCAATCCTCCGATCTTTGCAACCCTCACCGTGTCTTAACGATCAGATTGTTTATGGAAAGAGCCGCTTCCGATACCTATGACAGCTATATCAAGGCGCTGATGGACATCAGCGGCGCCATCACCTCGGATCTGTATCTGGAAGACATTCTCAAGCTGATCGTCATGGTTACGGCCAAGGTGACCGGGGTGGAGATCTGTTCCCTGTGGCTGCTGGATGAGCATGTGGATCCGCCGATCCTCCGGCTGAAGGCCTCCCAGACCATCGACCCGGTATATCTCAAGGATCGCGCGCTGCATATGAACGAAGGCATCGTAGGGTATGTGGCCACGCACAAGGAAGCGATCATCGTTCCCGACGTCCTGCAGGATTCCCGATTCAAGGAAAAGGAAATGGCACGGAAACTTGGGCTGGTTTCCATGGTCAGTGTGCCGCTTCAGGCCAAAGGAGGGAAAGTGATCGGGGTTCTGAACTGTTTTACATCCGCCCCCCACGCCTTTTCTGAAACCGAGGTTTACCTGATCCAGGCGGTCGCCAATCAGGCGGCGGTAGCGATTGTCAACACCGAGCTGATGGTCAAAACCCGCGTGATTCAGGAAGAACTGGAAACCCGAAAGCTGGTGGAAAAAGCCAAGGAAATCCTGATGAGCCGGAGAAACAAGACCGGCGAGGAGGCCTACCGATGGATGCAGAAGCGGAGCATGTCCACCAGAAAATCCATGCGGAGCATCGCGGAAGCCATCATCATCGCCGAGGAGTTGGAGTAA
This sequence comes from uncultured Desulfobacterales bacterium, assembly GCA_964614125.1. Classification (GTDB taxonomy): domain Bacteria; phylum Desulfobacterota; class Desulfobacteria; order Desulfobacterales; family Desulfatirhabdiaceae; genus UBA4064. The sequence continues at coordinate 7,354 of CAZTKB010000101.1, forward strand.
GATCCGTTATTTACGGGTCATTTCCTTCTGTACCCAAGCCAAAAGCCCGATCAGGATAAATGCCGCCGGCGCCAGCAGCATCAGACCGTTATCCACGTATCCCATCCGATACCAGGCTTCCGGCACCACCGATATCCCCATCAGCTTGCCCGATCCCAGCAATTCCCGGAAAAAACTGACTACAATCAGGACCACCGCATATCCCAGGCCGTTTCCCATTCCGTCCAAGAGAGACGGAAACGGCGGATTGCCCAGCGCATAGGCTTCCAGTCTGCCCATCACGATGCAGTTGGTGATAATCAGGCCGACAAAAACCGACAGCTGCTTACTGATGTCGTACAAAAACGCCTTGAGAAGCTGGTCCGCGATGATAACCAGGGTAGCCACCACGCACAGTTCCACAATAATCCGAATATTGTTGGGTATCAGGTTTCGGATCAGTGAAATGATCAGGTTCGAGAATGCCATGACCAAGGTCAGGGCCAATCCCATGACCACGGCGGTCTTCATCTGAACGGTAACGGCCAGGGAGGAACAGATTCCCAGGACCTGGACCAGAATGGGATTGTTACCCCACAGCGGCTCGATCAACGGTTGAAATGGTTTCCGGCTCATGGTTCCGGTATCCTGCTGATGGCGTTGTTGCGAAATTTGATGGAAACCGGCTCATATTCCTGCAGAACGTTTTTTAAGCCCGCCGACAGATATTTGCCGGTCAGGGTGGCGCCGCTGATCCCATCCACGAAATGAACCTGCTGCTCGGACTGAATGCTGTCCCGGACGGCCCCCCGGGCTACGCCGACCGAAACGAAGCTGCCTTCCCGGTTGATGATCCGTTTCCCTTCGAAATTCTTCTGAAACCATTTCCGTTCGATCTCGCCTCCCAACCCGGGGGTTTCGGAATGGCTGTAGACGGTGAATCCCATGATCGTCCCGCCGTCTTTTTCAATAGCCAGGTATCCGTTGATTTTGCCCCACAGACCGTTCGTATCGATAGGCACAATGTAAGCATGAATCACGCCTTCCTGCACATACAGATAGATCGGGAGATCCCGCGGCCCCCGTTCCGACTCCGGAACCATCCGGCCGGCGGGATCGACCCAAAGAGCACGGATATGATTTTGGTAGAGGCTTTCGATCTTCGCCGGGGGATATTTCTGTTCGGGATCGATCAGCCCCACCGACTTCAACAGGTGCTGATGCCGGTCCAAGGTCATGTTCCGAATCTGCCGAGCTCGCAGCCCGCTGGAAGCGGCCGTCAGCAGCAAACTGCACACGATACAGACCACCGCGGCCACCACGAACGCTCGTTGGGTTTCATGCATGGGGCACCCTTTTTTTCAAAACGGCCTTGATTTCCAGATGATCCAGAAGCGGGGCAAAAACATTCATAAACAGAATCGCCAGCATCACCCCCTCCGGATAGGCGGGGTTGAACACCCGGATCAGCACGGTCAGTACGCCGATCAGAAATCCATAGACCCATTTGGACCGGTTCATATCCGGAGATGTCACCGGGTCGGTGGCCATAAAGGTCAATCCGAAGCCCGCCCCCCCCAGAATCAGATGAATCAGGGGGTTCAGGGAAAACCAGGGGGATGACTGGGGACCGGAAAAAAACAGGAGCAGGGTTCCGGTCAAAACGATTCCCAGAATTCCACCGGCGATGATCCGATAACTCGCAACACCGACGGTGACCAGAAAAATTGCGGAAATAACACACAAAATCGCTGACGTTCCGCCGATGGTTCCCGGATAGAGACCGGTCATCAAGTCCCAGAGAGATACCCCTGATTTTTCGATTTCGTGCAGGATATCCTTTCCCACATCCAACACCGCAGCGACAGCCAGGGGTGTCGCCCCACTGACCGCGTCATGAGTCGTTTCCGCGGCGATCCAGACCTTGTCACCGGACATCTGCGCGGGATAGGCGAAAAAGAGAAAGGCCCGGGCGGTCAGCGCCGGGTTGAGGAAATTCCGTCCCGTACCGCCGAAAATTTCCTTGCCGATGACAATACCGAAGGAAATGCCCAAGGCAGCCTGCCAGACCGGAACAGTCGGCGGAAGGGTCAGGGGGAAAAGCATGGCGGATACGAAAAGGCCTTCGCTGATCGGATGTTTGCGAACAGCGGAAAACAGGATTTCCCAAAAAAATCCGACAGCATAGGATGTGATTACCAGAGGCAGAACAGCCCAGAGACCATCCAGGACAATCGGAACCAGCGACAGGCTTTGCCCAGAGGCCAGGCGGGCCTGGACCCCCGTGTTGTAGATTCCCAGCAGCAAATGGGGAATCAAACACAAGATCACCAGGGTCATGAAACGTTTGACATCCAGGTTGTCCCGGACATGAGGCCCTTTGGCTGTCACGTCGCCCAGGCTGAAAAAAATCGTTTCGATGGCTTCAAAGAGCCCGCCCAATTTTTCGAACCGGCCCCCGGTTTCCACGTGAGGGCGGATGGCATCGAAAATTTTCTGAAAACGCTTCATGGTTCAGATTTCCCGGTAATATGCCGCTTTGGCGGTTTGCAAGGTTCCGGAAACATCGATTTTGGATGGGCAGACATAGGAGCACAGCCCGCATTCCACACAATCCAGAAGACCATGCCTCAGAGAAAACTCGACTTCCCCAGCCAGAACCGCTTTGTAAGTCAGTTGGGGCAGAATATCCACCGGGCATACTTCCGCACAGAATCCACAAGCGATACAAGCCCTCAGGCCGCCATGGATATTGGTATCCACCGGGAACAGCGAGCGGTTGAGACAGGACAGAAAAGTTCGGGAATAGCTGGTCTTCCGGTATCCCGGCCGGACGAAGCCCAGAAATTCCCGGTACGTGCCTTCCGGAATCCGGGTGATGGTTTTTCCGTACCACCCCAGGAAATCGTCCACTTCCGCAGTGCGACCACGGAACACGCCACCGTCGATGGTTCTCACACCAGTCCCGGGGGCGTCGGTTCCAACCAGGTGAGTCAGCGGTATTCCCATCCGGGTTCGGACATGTTTGGGGTTCTTTACTGCGGAGCCGGCCAGAACAACAACCCGTTCCACCGGATACAGGCCTGTTTGAGCCAATTGGGATACTGCCAGAAGATCCTGTCCGTCGATGAACCAGGCCCCGTGTTCCGCAGCCGAGGTTTTGGTGCGATACAACAGGACGCCCGGATCGGTCGCCGGATAGTCCCCGGACAGACGGTAGACGGTGATTCCCGGAATATCCCAGTTTCCATCGTCATGATCCTCGTGTATGGTAACCACCACCCGCGGGGTCAGCCGTTTCAGCACTTCCAGGCCGGCTTGAAGCATCTCGGGTCCGGACGGAAGATAAACCCGGGGATCGGGATGAAACGGCTCCAAATCGCTCAAGCTGACGATGATGGAGGGTGGAACGATTGTTGGATCCGCGATGTCATAATATGGAAGCGACCGGAAAAAGGGCCATACTCCGCCTGCCAGCAGATATTCGACCAGGTCCCTGCGTTCCATATCCGAAATATTTGCCAGGCTGAGTTCACCTGGTCCCACCCGGGATTCCTCGGCATCCAACCGAATTGCCACGGCGGACACGCTTCTGCGGGGTCCGATCGTAATGGATTCCACGGTTCCGCCGCCCGGAGATAAAAACCGGATATCCGGCCGGTGCTTGTCCACCAGCAACAGGCTCCCGATCGAAACCCGATCACCGGTTTGCACCTTCAATAAGGGTTTAATGCCGGGAGTCGCGGCCGGATGAACCCCGACTTGCATGGGCGGGGCAAGGTCATCGATGTCCACCGACGGGCGGCCGATGGCAGGCAGGCGGTATCCCTTTGGTATTTTGATGGAAATCATCCGCAGGCTCTGGGTGTTTCGGGTTATAGGTCAGGGTTCGTTCATACCATGTCCCCGGTTGAATTTCAACCCGGGAAAACCCCAGCTCCGTCAAAGTCGCGCTTTTAATCTTCCCCCCCA
>CAZTKB010000102.1:0-11265 GCA_964614125.1 uncultured Desulfobacterales bacterium
GTGCCTTTATCGGCCTTCAACTGGTGCTTTTCACGAACTGTCCTTTGGCTCTCGCGGTACTGGGGGCCATGGCCGGGGCGGCCCTGCTGGGCGCTGTCATCGAGTTGACCAGTTTTCGGGCCGTGAAAAAGGAATTCCATATGGCTCCGTTGATCAGTACCATCGGTGTCAGCATTGTTCTTCAGGAACTGGGTGCCAAGATTTTCGGCGGAGATATCGTGGGATTTCCCAGGACGATACAGGTTGTCGTGTATCAAGTGGGTCCATTGCGGGTGACTTCGGTTCACCTGTTCATTCTCGCGTCCGCGATCCTGTTGATGGTGATGATCCATCTCTTCATTAACCGCACCAAAGTCGGTATGGCGATGCGGGCTACCGCTGAAAACGGAACCAATGCGGCCCTGATGGGAATCAACACCAACCGCATTGTTTCCATGACATTCATGATCAGCTCTGCTTTGGCGGGAGCAGCGGGTGTTCTGGTGGGGCTGGTTTATAATGCTGTGTCACCCTTTATGGGCACGGAGATGATCCTGAAAGGATTCACGATTATGTTGCTGGGCGGCCTAGGTAATGTCATGGGCGCCATGATCGGGGGGATTCTGCTGGGATTGGTGGAGGTTTTCAGCGTTGCATACATTGCCTCATCTTATAAGGATGCATTTTCATTTGGTATTATGATTATCATCCTCATTTTCAGACCATCCGGGCTATTCGGCACCCGGCTTCATAAGGATTAAACCGTTGAGCGGATATCTGGAGAGCCTTCTCATATTCACGGGCATCAATATTATCATGGCGTTGAGTCTCTATCTTCCTTTCTGCGCCGGACAAATTTCTTTGGGACATGCCGGATTTATGGCTATCGGGGCGTATACGTCATCGGCTTTGACTTTGTTTTTCCAATTTCCGTTTTATCCCGCGCTGTTGATCGGTGGTCTTATGTCCGGTGTGGCCGGAGCCCTGGTCGCTCTGCCCGCCATACGGATCAAGGGAATCTATCTGCTGTTATTGACCCTTGCCTTTGGTGAGATGATCCGGGTCCTTTTTCTCAATTTACCCTACACAGGAGCCGCATCCGGGTTGGGGGGAATGGAACTGAAAACCAATCTTTCCAACGTGTACATTCTCATAGGAATCCTGATCGTCTTTTTTCATAAGCTCTCCAAATCCCGCATGGGACGGGCATTTGCATCCATGCGGGAAGATGAGGAAGCCGCGGAGGTTATGGGTATCAATATCATGACCGGCAAACTGCTGGTTCTAACCATTGGGGCTTTGATCGCAGGCCTTGGGGGAGGGTTGTACGCACATTACGCCATGTATATCGATTCTCCTAAATTCAGTTTCCATCTGGCGGTGGAGTTTTTCGTGTTTGTCGTGTTTGGAGGAATGGAAGTTTTCTGGGGTCCCATCGTCGGAGCCGTTATTTTGACCCTGGTTCCGGAAACGGTTCGATTTTTAAGTGACTGGCGGATGATATTTTATGGGATCCTGATCATTGTCATGATGGTGGTTCGACCGCAGGGACTGGTGGATCAACACTTGGTGGCGCGGATTTCCGCCGTTGTCGACCGGATTTTTTTTAAAAAACGAGGTTCCCATGAGCCTGTTGACGATTCAGAATCTGGATAAGTACTTTGGGGGGGTTCAGGCCTTGCGGGCAGTGGAGTTGTCCGTAAGTCAAAATACCATTCATGCCCTGATCGGTCCGAACGGGGCGGGCAAGACCACCCTTTTCAATGTGATTTCAGGCATCCATAAGCCAACGGGTGGAGCGATTGCGTTTGACCGAAAGCGAATTGATCAGCTTCGTCCGGATCAAATCACGGCCTGTGGAATCAGCAGAACGTTTCAGAATATTCGTATTTTCAAATCCCTCACCGTTCTCGAAAATATAATGGTCGGCAGACATTGCCGGTGCCGGGAGGGATTGGCGGTCAGCTTTTTCCGGTGGCCTTTCTCCCGATCACCGGAGGAACGTGAGGTTTGTAGAAAAGCCGAGGAACTTCTCCGGTTTGTCGGTCTTCTGGACAAAGGCGATTTCAAGGCCGGCAATCTGCCTTATGGAAGCCAGCGGAAACTGGAAATTGCACGGGCGCTCGCTTCGGATCCGCTACTATTGCTTCTCGACGAGCCGGCAGCCGGGATGGACGGACACGAAACAGAAGAACTTGCGGACTTGATACGACATATCCGGGAACGAGGGGTAACTGTTCTGTTGATCGAGCACGACATGAACCTGGTGATGAATATTTCCGATACGGTAACGGTACTAAATTTCGGTGAAAAAATCGCACAGGGCGTTCCCGAACAAATCCAAATCGAACCGGTGGTGATTGAGGCTTATCTTGGAATTCAATAATCATTCTGTCCAATCCGATCCGGATATCCTGAAAGTCGAGTGTTTGTCCGGGTCTTATGGGGAAATTGCAGCCTTCCGAGAGGTTACCATCTCTGTTTCTGCTGGAGAAATGGTCGCTTTGATTGGAGCAAACGGTGCGGGGAAAACCTCGTTGTTGAGAACCATCAGCGGTGTACTGAAACCCAGGAAGGGAAAAATTATTTTTCATGGAGAAGATATTACATCCTGGCCGATTCATCGGATCGTCCGGAAGGGGATTGCGTGGGTGCAGGAGGGCAGGGGGACTTTTAACCGGTTGACGGTGGAGGAAAATCTGAAATTGGGTGCGTATCACAGCAGAAAGGATGAAATGCTGGAGGATATGGAATCCATGTTTCACAGATTTCCCATTTTGAAAGAGCGCAGCAATCAGGCGGCAGGGACATTGAGCGGGGGACAACAGCAGATGCTGGCTATTGCCAGGGCCTTGATGGGACGACCTCGAATGGTTCTTCTGGACGAGCCCTCGCTTGGGGTGGCCCCCATCATTGTCAGCGAAATATATGAAGCCATCCGTACTCTGCAGCGTGATGGCATTACGATCCTGCTGGTGGAACAGAATGCCAAGATGGCCCTTCAGACTTCTCAGAGGGCATATGTCATGGAATCGGGTCGGATTGTCATGGAGGGGGAATCCCGGGAATTGGCTGGAAATCCATGTGTCCAGCAGGCTTATCTGGGCGGGCAATTGGGAAAAGGATAAGACGGAAGGAAAGACATATGTCGCAAATGTCATTACGGGAAAGGTTTTTGAACCGTTTGAACGGTAAGGAGGTCGATATGACTCCGGTGGGAAGCACGACTACCTACGGTTCCGTTGATCTGATGGAAAAATGCGGATGCTTTCGCCCGCTTGCCGATCGAGATCCGGTTGCCATGACGGGGTTGGGTATGGCGGGTGCCACATACGCAGGTTTTGAATGGGTCAAGGCCATGGGATGGGATATCACCATTCTCAGTGAGGCATTGGGATGTGGGTTGGGCCCTGCCGGGGTGGATATTCAGCATTGTATATCCCGGCACCCATATGCGGATAATTTGGAAAATATTGAATTTCCATTGGATTTTCTGGAACGTGGCAGGTTTCCGGTATACCGTGAAAACTTTCGGCTGTTAAAACAGGCGGTGGAAAACCGGATGGTCATTTTTGGTCATTCCGAGGGCGCTTTTACCTGCGCGGCCAACCTGGTGGGGGTGGAGCGGCTGATGAGATGGTGTCACCGCGAACCAGAGAAGGTCCAACGGGTTTTGGAGGTTACCAGAGAAGCTGCGATAGCCGCGGCCAATTTCGCATTTTCTCAGGGAAGCGATTATTTTTTGTTCGGAGAACCTACCGCCGGCCCTTCTCTGATCAGTCCGAGGTTGTTTGGTCAATTGGTGCTGCCGGTTACCCAAGAGATCGTTCGTAGGGTTAACGGGCCGATTGTATTGCATATTTGCGGGAATACCGATCCGATCATCGAAATGATGTGTCAAACCGGAGTGGTCGGTGTCAGTATCGAGGAAAAAGCGGATTTGAAACGAGCGGTTCCCATTGCTCACCGGCTGGGGGTGAAGGTTTTTGGGAATGTGGCTTCCGCTACGACCCTGTTCCAGGGGAAACCGGAAGATGTATACCGGGAATCGATACAGGCCTTGGAAAACGGAACGGATTTTCTGTGTCCGGGTTGCGGCATCGCCCCGAGAAGCCCTCTGGAAAATATCCGACAGCTTCGAAGGGCCAGAGATGATTATTTCGCCCACCGCATGGGAGGTGACCGTGCGGACGCCTAAATTGGTGATTGTGGGAGGAGTGGCCGGCGGGGCGACGGCGGCTGCACGCGCACGCCGTATTTCAGAAGATACCGAAATCGTCCTTTTTGAAAGAGGGGCGTATGTTTCTTTTGCGAATTGCGGTTTACCCTACTACATCGGGGATGTGATCCGAAATCGGGATGACCTGGAAGTAAGCACGCCGGAAAATCTGAAGGCCAGATATCGTATTGATATCCGAACTCGAACCGAGGTGATGAGCATTGACCGGTCCCGAAAAATGCTTCAGGTATTGGATTATCAGCACGGTGAAATGTATGAGGAAAGCTACGATCGCTTGATTCTGTCTCCCGAGTCCAGGCCGGTAAAGCCCGGGATTCCCGGGATAGATCTGGATCATGTCTTTACGCTCAGGGATATTCCGGATGCGTTTCGCATCCGTGGATTTCTGGAACAAACCCAGCCAACCCAAGCCGTTGTGATCGGCGGCGGATTCATTGGGCTTGAGATGGTTGAAAATTTGTGCCGAAGAGGTATTCAAACCACGTTGATTGAAAAATGCGGACAGATCATGCCGGCTATGGATCCGGAGATGGCGGCCGTGGTAACGGAATACTTGGCCTGTCGGGGAGTGACAGCGTTCCTGGGACACGGAGTGGACAGAATCGTCTCCAAAACCGGCGCCCTCGGGGTGGTAACGGATACGGGAAAAACCATATGGAGTGAGATGGTTGTCCTATCCATGGGAGTTCGACCGGAAGCCAAACTCGCGCGGGAGGCTGGAATCGAAATCGGACCTTCTGGCGGCATTTGTGTCGATGATACCATGCGGACCTCGGATCCTGATATTTTTGCCGTAGGCGATGCCGTGGAAACCAGAAACCTGGTGACCGGAGAGACAGGTATCACCGCTCTGGCCGGCCCAGCCAATCGCCAGGGAAGAATAGCCGCGGATAATGCTCTGGGGAGAAAATCATTGTATAAAGGATCTCTGGGCACCTGGATCGTGAGGATTTTCGAATGTATTGCCGCCGCAACGGGTGTAACCGAAAAGACTCTGCAACGGTTGGGAATTTCGTATCAAACCAGTTATACCCATTCCGATTCCCATGCAAAATACTATCCCGAAGCGAAACCCATGGCGGTAAAAATGATTTTTTCCCCCGGTGATGGACGGATTTTGGGGGCTCAAATCGTGGGAGAAGGGGGGGTTGACAAGCGGATTGACGTGTTGGCCACGGCGATTCATGCCGGCATGACGGTACATGACCTGGAGGGCCTGGAATTGGGGTATGCTCCGCCATTTTCTTCGGCCAAGGATCCAGTCAATATCTCGGGGTATGTGGCTTCCAATATACGAAAAGAAGATTTGAAAACGATTTCCTGGCAGGATGTCTGCCGGGAGTTGGAAAACGGTTCTGTAGTGATCGATGTCCGGAATCCGGATGAAGTTCAAGAAAATGGAAAAATTCCAGGGGCCGTGGTCATTCCGTTAGCCAAGTTGTCTTCCAGGCTGCAGGAACTGGATCCGAGTCGCAACTATATCTTATGCTGTGCTATCGGCCTGCGTGGCTACATCGCCCACCGAATGATGGCCCAAAGGGGTTTTCGGACACGAAAGTTGAGTGGGGGGCTGAAAACTCACCTTGCAGGAGGAGGTGCTATAGAAATGGCTCCCTGAAGCGAATTCCCATCCGCCCTTGGACAAGGGATCCTTCCTGATATCGGAAAGGATCCCTTGGATTGCCGAAAAGGCTAGGCAATTGACGTCTGCTGTTCCAACCTGTTTTTCCGTTTCTGCCAGAACCACAGGGCGACCACCATTCCGATTCCAGTGAGATCGGTAAGCACCCCGGGGATGAAACACAGAACCGTGGCAACCGCAAAAAAGATCCATTCCACCAACGTGGTTCTGCGTACCAGATATCCCATGGTCAGGGAAGAAAAAGCCAGAGTTCCGGCAGTTGCCGAGAAAAAGGAAAAGGCCACCGAAGTGAACGGGTAGGGCTCCGCCGGAACGGCATCCCAGTTTCGAAGCAGAATCTCCGGGGTATAGGCAAACAGAAACGGCATGACATAGAGCATTTTGGCGAACTTGAAGCTGGTCCAGCCGGTTTTCCAGGGGTCGGAGCCCGCAATGGCGGCTCCCGCGTAGGCGGCGACGCAAACCGGCGGGGTGATGTTGGAGTCTTGGCTGAACCAATATACGATCTGGTGGGCGGCCACGATCATGACACCCATTTCTCCCAAAGCCGGAACGGCCAGAACTGCAGTAATCAGATACGCGGCGGTCACCGGAACACCCATTCCCAGAACCAGGGATGCCAGACCGACCAGAAAGATGGCGATCGCCAGGTTGCCTCCGGCCAGACTGATAATGATATCGGAAAATTTCAAGCCGATTCCGGTCAAGGCGATGGAACCGACAATCATCCCAATCACGCCGACCGTCGCCCCGATTACCAGGGTGTTTTTGGCTCCGGTGATCATCGCCTCCCAGATTTCTTTGGGTCCCATCCGGTTTTCTTTTTTGACCCAACTCACCAGAATGCATCCCAAGGTAGCCCAGAATGCGGAGAATCCCGGCGAATAGCCCATCAGCATCAGTACGACGATTACCAGAAGCGGCAAGGCCATATACCACTGCTGTTTTAATATTTCCATGGGTTTGGGCAGGTCCTGGAGCCCCTCGATGCCGTATTTTTTGGCTTCGAAATGGACCATGGTCAGCACGGACAGAAAGTAGAGAATGGCTGGAAATACACTGATCAGCATGATATTGACATAGGGAATGCCGGTCAACTCCGCCATCAGAAATCCTCCGGCACCCATAACCGGCGGCATGAACATGCCACCGATGGATGCGGATGGTTCGATGGCGCCAGCCACATGCGGACGAAAACCGGCCCGTTTCATCATGGGAATGGTGAATGCGCCGGTGGCGACCGTATTGGCGATCGCGCTTCCCGAAATGGAGCCGAACAGGGCCGAAGCCATGACCGCTACCTTGGCCGGTCCTCCTGCGGTTCGTCCGGCCAGAGCCAACGGAAAATCGATAAAAAACTTGCCGGCGCCGGATTTTTGCAGAAATGCGCCAAAAAAGATAAACAGGATGACATAGGTGGCCAGGACATCCGCCATGACCCCAAACACCCCGTCCTGGGTGAGATATAAGGAATTGATGATCCGCTCGAACCGGAATCCCCGATGCGCGAACACTTCAGGCATGTATGGACCGAAGAGGCAGTAGAGGATGAATCCGATACCGATCAGGATGAAAGACCACCCCAGAACCCTTCGGGCCACTTCCAGGGAGATCAGGATACCGACGAGGCTGATGTAAAAGTCCATCGTGTTTTCACTGCCCATGCGGTAATTCAGAGCCTCGAATTCCGCGATCCAGTAATAGACGACATACGCTGAAACCGCTGCAAACAAAACGTCGGTCAGATTGGGGCTGTTGGGATAGCGACTCGAGATCCATCTCCCGGATCCATACAAAACGGCTCCGATTACCAGACCAGAGGCCAATACCGCCCATAGGGAGCCGGCGGAACCCAGTGCCGTTATCAAACCTTCATCGAGAAAGACTTCCTTGAAGGCGATCACTTTGGCATCGAATGCATCCAAATTTCCATACACCCACCCGGTGAACCCCCAGACGGATAAACCGATCCCCATGATGGCACACAGCACCGGTCGCAGCCAGGCAGCCCCTCCGGGGTATAGAATGAAGATGAGAATGTAGGTGATGAAGACATAAACGCCCCGGTGGATCTGGGCCGAAAGCGGGCTGATGCTGGAGGAATAAAAGTAGATCAATACCATTGCAGCCATCAGGACGGATGTGATCCATCCCCACACCCCCTTGATCTTCCGGACGCTTTTTTCTTCTTTCTCCAGGTATTTTTTTACTTTTTCGTTGGTGGCGGCGGAGTCTTCTCCTCCCGTCGCCTGCTGCAAGGTATCGAACGACATAATATCCCTCTAGATCGATTGAGATGAAATTTTCATATGAATCGGAACGGAATGATGTTCGGAAAGCGCATGTGATCGCCATATCTCATGGGAAATCACATGCGCGGTTACGACAAACAGTCGGTTATTTTTTGGATTTGATGGCATCCGGAATGGTCAGGCCCTGCTCGGTCCAGAATTTTTCGGCGCCTTTATGCAGGGGAAGCGGGATTCCATCGATGCCGCTTTTAACGGACATTTCGGTGGCGGCTTTATGGGATTTGACCATATGATCCAGGCCTTCGGCAGAGTACACAATTTTCAGCGCCTGATAGACCACATCCGGCGACAGGCCTTCCCGGGCGCACCATAAGGTGGAATCCTGAAAGGTTTTAATTTCCTGATCCTGTCCCTTGTAGGTTCCGGCCGGGATGCGGGTAGAGGCGTATGCCGGGAATTTATCATAGAATCCGGCTTCCTTTGCGGCTTTGTCGATATCAATCAAAACGATGTCGTTGGTGGTGCTGGCTTCAATGATGGAGGAGTTGGGGTAGCCGACCAGAACCCAGAAGGCGTCGATCTTTTTGTCGCCCAGGGCGGATGCCGCAGCGGAATACCCCAGAAACTGCGGTTCAATCTGGGCCCAAATGCCCAATGCCTCGAAAAAGCGCTGGGCGGACAGGGCGGCTCCGGAACCGGCGTTACCGACCGCAACTTTTTTGCCTACCAGTTGTTTGGCATCCGTTATCCCGCTATCCTTCAAGGCGACCAACTGAGCCGGGGCTCCGTACAGATAGGCCATCGGTCGGATTTTATTGTATACTTTGGTGTCCTGCGGCAACTGGCCTTTTTCTCCCAGCCACATATCTACGGAGTATACGATTCCGAAATCGATATCACCGGAATTCAGGCGCTTCAGATTTTCCGCCGATCCACCGGTTCCTTCACTGGACACTTCGATATTCTCAATATTTTTGGACATCAAAATGGCGATGGCATTGGCGAAATACTGGAAGGTCCCACCGGTAGGCCCGCCTCCGAAAGCCAGTCTTTGTTTGGCGGCGATCGCAGTTCCGCCGATAATCAGAGAAAGTGTCAGGACAATCGCGAGGATTGTCATGTGGGATTTTTTCATAATAACCTCCTTCTGTAAATGAATTTCATTCAGTAAAAAATAAATCCCGGAAGTTATTCCGGGAGAAGAAAAAAACTCCCGACATTGCCGGTGATTACGTGATCTGCAGCCAATCAGGGTTTCAGAGCATCCCTCCTTTCCTCCTGGGATCCGGCCCGGAATCTTTGGCCCATTCTTCGAACTGGAAGGCAATGATGGACTCACTCCGGTACGGACGATGGCAACCCCCGGGACGTGTCAGTCGTAGCTGAACACTTTGTAGACCGTGGAGGAACCCAGCAGGGCATCGATTTGGGCTTCCAGCATCGCGCGGTCCTTGTTTGCCAGCCATCGTTTCCAGTCATCCAGCGATTTCCAGGTACTGATGACCAGGTACTCGCTGGGATCTTCCACATTTCGAAGCGTTTCTCCAGAAATATAGCCGGGTTGTCGATGTGCCATGGACCGGAGGTCGATCAGCATGTCGGAAAGGGTGGGAAGCAAGGCGACATCCAGCCCGCTGGTCAGTTTGTAGACCTTTCTGGTCATGAGTACACGAATCGTCATGGTTTCTCCTCAAACGCCGTCGCGTTACAGTTGAAGTATGTGGGATGGTGTTTTCTGATGGTTTTCGTATCCCCATGAGTGTCCGGCCTGAGGCTGGCGAATCATGGTCTCTTTGGATGAAAGAGGTTCTCCTAATGGAGTCAAGAATAAGGGATAGAAAGCCGTGTGTTCAAGACAAATCTTTCAGAGTGAGTAAAATTCCCGCCGCGACGGCGGATCCCAAAACACCCGCGACATTTGGTCCCATGGCATGCATGAGCAGGAAATTTTGTGGGTCAGCTTCCATACCCACCTTCTGGCTGACCCGGGCGGCCATGGGAACGGCTGACACACCAGCCGATCCCAGTAAGGGATTGATTTTTTCCCGGCTGAATAGGTTCATCAGTTTGGCCATCAGGATACCGGAGGCGGTGCCGATGGAAAACGCGATGACACCCAGAAAAAGAATCCCCAATGTGGAAAGGGTCAAAAAATTTTCCGCAGACATCTGGGACCCGACACCAAGCCCCAGGAATATGGTGACAATGTTGATCAATGCATTCTGGGCTGTCTGGCTCAGCCGGTCCACCACTCCGCACTCCCGCATCAGGTTGCCGAACATGAAAAATCCGATCAGGGGAGCGGCCGAGGGAAGAAGAAAGCAACAGATTCCGATCACGGTCAAGGGAAACAGAATTTTTTCCACTTTTCCGACAAAACGAAGTTGGTTCATTCGGATTTTTCGCTCGTCCACACTGGTCAACGCCCGCATGATAGGAGGTTGGATCAGGGGAACCAGGGCCATATAGGAATATGCCGCCACAGCCACGGAGCCCAGAAGTTGTGGAGACAGTTGACTGCAGAGGAAAATAGCCGTTGGACCGTCCGCACCCCCGATGATGCCGATGGAGGCGGCATCGAACAGATCGAAATGAATTCCGGGAACCAAATCGGAGAGAAACAGTGCACCGATCAGTGTAAAAAAAATACCGACCTGGGCAGCGGCCCCCAACAGAATGGTTTTGGGGTTGGCCAGCATCGGACCAAAATCCGTCATGGCGCCGATTCCCAGAAAAATCACCAGAGGAAATACGCCGGTTTTGATTCCGATGGTATAAATGTGATACAGAATCCCCCCTGATTCGGTCATGCCGGTGACCGGGATATTGGCTAGAATGGCTCCAAAGCCGATGGGCACGAGCAACAGTGGTTCAAAACCTTTGCGAATCGCCAGATACAGCAACAGCAATCCGACACCCAGCATAACCATTTTCGCGATACCCGCTAGCAAACCATCCAGTTGGGTGGACATCAGATTGCACAATCCGGTGGTTTTTCCAAAATCCACCATCATGTCCAAAATGGGGGGCAGCATTTCTCGTCCCATGACCGGTGCATTCCCCGCAGCCTGTGCCAGACAGGGAAGAACCGGAAACAATAGGAGCATGAGGATGACCCGGATGACGATAGAATGACGCACATGGAATCTCAT
>CAZTKB010000103.1:0-11261 GCA_964614125.1 uncultured Desulfobacterales bacterium
TCTGAGTTTTTCTCCAAGGGAAAAGTGGGATCGGCCACCCCCGGACGGCGGGCTGATTTTGCAGTTCGCCAGCTAGGTTGCCCATCAACCAGCCAGTGCCGCATCCGAGTTCTTTTCCAAAAGAAAGCGGGATCGGTCGCCCGTTCCGTCAGCAACTCAACACTCCCCCACTCCAGATTTCACGGCGGCGTTCGGATCCCGTGTTTTCGGATCTTCTGATGAAGATTGCTCTTTCCGATCCCCAACAAATCCGCTGCATGCGCCTGGACGTGCCCCGTCATGTCCAGCGCCTTTTCGATCAACTGCTTTTCCACCTGGGCCAGCATGTCATACAGCGGCGCCTGGGCAGGAATCGTATCGAGAGTCAGCGCCGGACTGACCTGGTTCCGGAAATCCGGCGGCAGGTCAGATACCCGGATTCGGTCCCCGGAACACAATACCATTGCCCGTTCGATGACATTTTCCAATTCCCGCACATTCCCGGGCCAGGAATATTGGGAAAACAGCCTCTCCACCTCCGGGTCCACCCCGGTTACCGGCGGAAGTTCAGGCCTTCTTTCCCCCGCAAACCGGGAAATCAGGTGATTGGTCAACAGGCGGATGTCCTCCAGACGTTCCCGAAGGGGCGGCAGAATCAAATGGATCACATTCAGCCGGTAGAACAGGTCTTCGCGGAAACGTCCTTTTTCGGTTTCCTCTTTCAACACCTTGTTCGTCGCAGCAATGATCCGGATATCGACGGGTATCGACTGGACTCCCCCCACCCGCTCGAAGTCCCTTTCCTGCAGCACACGCAGCAGTTTCACCTGCAGGCTGGAGGAAATATCGCCGATTTCATCCAGAAACAGGGTGCCCCCGTCGGCCAGTTCAAATCGACCTTTTTTCGTAGAGATCGCCCCGGTGAACGCCCCTTTTTCATGTCCGAACAGTTCGCTTTCCAAAATGGATTCGGACAGGGCGGAACAATTCACCGCGACAAACGGCTTGTCCCGGCGAGGGCTGTTGAAATGGATGGACCGGGCCACCAGCTCCTTTCCGGTTCCGCTTTCCCCCTCGATCAGGACTGTTGCGGTGGAATAGGCCACTTTCTGGATCAGCTCGTACAATTCCTGCATCCGCTTGCTTTTGCCGATGATGTTTCCAAAACTGTAACGTGTTTCGATGGCGCTTCTCAGTTCCCGGTTTTCCTTGACGATCCGGTAACTGGAAATGGCCCGGCTGACAAACACCACGAGCCGGTCATTGTCGAACGGCTTTTGGATATAGTTGAAAGCACCTTTCTGCATGGCCTCGACCGCTTTTTCCACAGTTCCGTAGGCCGTCATCATAATGACCGGAACATCCGGGAAACGGGCTTTGATCTGCTCCAGAAGTTGAATCCCATCCATGCCCGGCATTTTCATATCCGTTACCACCAGGTCAACTTCGGCCTGGTTCATCCGTTCCAAGGCCTCGGCTCCCGAATTCGCTGTCAGGGTTTCGTACCCCTCCTCCCGCAAAACGGCGCTTAAAATCAGCGGGTAATTTTTTTCGTCATCGACAATCAGAATGGTTTCCATTGGTTCCCCCCGGGATTATTCCCGCCGGATCGGCAATTCAATATGAACCGCGACGCCGATCCGGTCGGTTCGGTTGGAAATGGAGACAGTGCCGTTTTGGGATTCGATGATATTCTTCACAATCCCGAGCCCCAATCCGGTCCCCTTCTCCTTACAGGTGAAAAACGGATCCCACACCTGGTTCAGTATTCCATCCTCGATCCCCTCCCCTTCGTCCAGGAAATCGATATGCAAAATCTCCCCCGCCGGCTGGACCGAAACCTCGATCCGTCCCCCGGAGGGCATGGATTCCATGGCGTTCATCAGAATATTGAGAAACGCCTGATAGGTCATATCCGTATCCAGAAGCAGTTCCGGCAGGTTTTCCTCATACCGCCGGTCGACGGTATATCTTCCCTGCTCCAGTTGATGCGACAGGAAACCTAGATTTTTTTCCAGGATATCCTCGATCCGGCAGACGGACCAATGCGGTGTTCTGGGTTTGGCGTAATTCAGAAAATCCGTAATGATATTGTTCAGCCGATTCGATTCCTCCACGATGATATCCGGAATAGAACGGTACGGGTCGTTCGGATCGGCCTTTTTTTTCAGCAATTCCGCAGAACTTTTGATGATACCCAACGGATTCCGGATTTCATGGGAAATCCCGGCGACCATTCCGCCCAGGGAAGAAAGTTTTTCCGCCTGGGCAAGCTTTTCCTTCAACTGAAGCTGTTCCAGATTCCGTTGCTGAATGATCGTCTCCCCCCGCTTGACTACCACCACCATGACCACCAGCAGTACCGCCATGACGGCCGTACAGGTGATGAGAACCCGGGTCTGGTAATGCAGAATGGCCAGATAATCCTCCGAAATGTCCTGAACGATCTCGATCACCCCCAGTATCGGGCCGGTAATTCTCAAAAACTGCCGTTCGGCCCGAAGCGGGGCATACGTGGTCAACCAGCTCTCCTTCGGCCATCCCAGAGGCAACATCCAGAAATCTCCGCGTTGGATCAGCTTGGAAGTCGGGGTGCCTTCCAGGGCATACACGAAACCGGTTCCTCCCAAGTTTTTTTTCCCGACCAAGTCCCGGTCGAAGCTATAGGATATGGTGTTATTGATATCATAGATATTGACCATATCCGCCTTGAAACTGTGGAGCGTGCTGCGAACGATGGTATCCATCCGATCGAACTGTTCCGCATTGCTAAGTTCGATTTTTCCGAATTTCAACACCACCGGAATGACAAACTGCAGAAAAATCTGATGATTGAGATTTTCAATCAGTACCAGGGCCGTATCTTCGCTTTTTTTCAAATGAAGGGTTTTGGCCCAGTGAACATTCAACACGCTTAAGACTACGGCCCCGATGAGAATCGCGGCCAAACTGACGATCGTGAAATATTTCACCAGTCGAAACGGCTTGATGCGATCATCCAACAACTCTTTTCGCATGATATCGTCCTGTCCATCCCTGGCTCCGGTATTCGTTACCAGTCTTTTTCGTGGGACTCCCGGGGGTTGTCCGGTACATATTTTCCGCGGCGACCTGCGGTTTACCGGAAAAATGACACCAGCAAGCGTCAAACCCGCCTTTCGGATAAATAAAATATTGACTTAAAAAGCGAAACGAGGCAATAAAAAAGAAAGATCCGGCGGTTGATCCCTTTTCAACCGCTGTGGACTCGCAAACAGTCACTTTGCGGATGACTCCGGCGAAGGCCGGCCACGTCGATGCCCGCGCCCGGTCCATCGGAATGGAGCATGGACCAGGGTGCGGAATTACGGAGCTTCCATGGCATGGCGCATACCTTGCGATACACCGCCTGTTGGCCTGGTTGAGTCGTCCGTGCTTCCCGGATGAACTATCTATGTTCCTGAGAAAAAAAAATCATCTGATCGGGTTAGATATCGGTTCGCGGTCCATCAAGATCGGAGAAGCCGTGGAAACCAAGCATGGCTTTGAACTCAAAAGATTCGGAATCGCCGACATTCCCGGGGAATGGATGGAAGATGTGGTCATCCGGGAACCCAACCGAGTCTCTTTGATCATCCGAAATCTCCTGGATCAACTGCAGATCCGGGAAAAAAACGTGGCCGTTTCCATCGGCGGCTATTCGGTGATCGTCAAGAAAATACAGCTTCCCCCTCAGCCGGAGACATCCCTCCAGGAAACCATCCATTTTGAAGCGGAACAGTACATCCCGTTTGACGTCAACGAGGTGAATCTGGATTTTCAGATCATCTCCGATCCCGCAGAATCCGGTTCCCGGATGGATGTCATCCTGGTGGCGGCCAAAAAAGACCTGGTGGATGAATATATTCAGCTGATTGAGTCGGCCGGTTTAAAACCATGCATCATCGATATCGACGCGTTCGCCCTCCAGAATATTTACGAGTTCTCCTATCAGCCCGGTGAGGAAACCGTCGCACTCATCGATATCGGTGCGGGAAAAACCACCCTCAACATTCTGGCCGGAAAAACATCTCTGTTCATGAGAGATGTAACTTTGGGATCGGAACAGATCAATCAGAAAATCATGGAAACCGTCCGCTGCACACCTGAGGAAGCGGAAGCCGTCAAAATCAGCGGCACTCTTGGAGACCGGTTCCCGACCCTCAACCTGGAGGGGATCACCCGTGAAATCGTCTCGGACTGGTGCCTGGAGATCCGCAGGGCCATTGATTTTTTTTATTCCACCTATCCGGAGCACCAGATACAAACCCTTATCCTCAGCGGCGGGGGGGCTCATATCACCGAATTCCGGAACATGCTGGAATCGGAAACCGGCGCTGCAGTGAAACTGATCGAACCCTTTCAGCGATTTTCATTGAGCCGGCGATTGGATACCGGATATTTGCATTCCATCGCCCCCCAGGCCGCCATCTGCATGGGGTTGGCCATCCGGAGACTGGACGACAAATGATCCGAATCAACCTTCTTCCCTACCGGCAAGTCCGTCAACAGGAGAACATCCGCCGCCAGGTATCCGTTTTCCTGCTGGGGTTGGTTCTGGTCGGAGCCGGGCTCTATCTCGGCCACCAAACGCTGTCCAACAAGGAACAGGAAATAACCCGGAGGGTCCAGGATTCCAAAAACAGATTGGCGGAGCTAAAAAAAGTAACCAAGGAAATCGAGGAGATCAAGAAGAAGCTCGAAATCACCCGAAAGAAAATCGAGATCATAGAGGATCTGGAAAAAAACCGAAAAGCGCCGGTGGAACTTCTGACCGCCATGACCGACCTGGTCATCCCCCAACGGATGTGGTTCACCAGTTTCATTTCCACTCATGACCAGATGGTGATCACCGGCCTTTCCGTGGATCAGACCACGGTGGCGGAATTCATGAAACGTCTGGAATCCAGCACCCTGTTTTCCTCCGTGCAATTAAAATCCGTAAAACACCAGACAATTCGGAACGTTTCCCTAAAAGGATTTGATATCGCATGCAAAAAAAAGGTCTTTCAACCTGCTGAACCAGGGGAGACCCCATGAACCTCCCGAATTTTTCCCTCGAACCGCTGTTTCAGAAAATCAGCGAACTGACCCGGAAACAGCGTATCCTGATCTGTGTCGCGGCCTTCGGTCTTCCGATTCTCCTCTGGGGATACCTGACCGCCTTTCCCCGCTTTTCCGCGATTCAGAGTCTCTCCGAAGAACTCGAGCAGTTGGAGCAGCAAATTGAAGCCACCTCGGCTCTTGCCAAGCAGATACGCCGGTATCAAAAGGAAATGACTGAGGCCGAGGAGGCTTTTTTGAAAGCGCGAACCGCACTTCCCGACAAAGAGGAAATCCCTTCCCTGTTGACGGGAATCACTCGATCCGGGCACACCGTGGGGCTGGAATTTTTTCTCTTTGAGCCCAAGGCTGAAATCCGGAAAGATTTTTACGCGGAACTCCCGGTATCGATCACCGTATCCGGTGACTATCATCAGGTGGCCATGTTTTTCGACCATGTGTCCACCCTGAGCCGGATTGTGAACATCCGTGACATCAAAATGACTCCGCAAAAGGATTCCCAAAAACTCCTGACCAATTGCACGGCCGTCACGTTCAAGTTTGTGGAGGAAAAACCACCGGCGGACGTGAAATCCAAAAAAACCAAGAAACCCGGCGGTGCCAAATGAACCGATTCTCCGGCGGATTCGAAACGCCCTGGTTGATTGCCGCGGTCATCTTTGGAATCTGGTGGGGGGGCTGCAGTACTCAAACCGAACCGCCTGCGGTTGCGCAAATCGTCCGGAAGAAGGTTCCGGATGTTTCTG
Source organism: uncultured Desulfobacterales bacterium (assembly GCA_964614125.1). GTDB lineage: Bacteria > Desulfobacterota > Desulfobacteria > Desulfobacterales > Desulfatirhabdiaceae > UBA4064. The sequence goes on from CAZTKB010000103.1 coordinate 5,808, forward strand.
CCTCCGAAATTGCGCAGACACCCATTTCCCAAAAAATTTCCATTCCGCCGGAGGAAAACAAGGCCCCGGAAACAGGTGAGCCACCGGATCCCATACTGGATCCAATTCCCATTCTCTCCGATGTCCATCAATTGACCTACCGGGCCGAAGGCAGAGCCGATCCATTTACGCCCCTGTTCCGGGACGAGCCCGAAGAGCCTTCCAAGCCGGCCGTATCCGGCAGAAAGAAGCGGATCCCACAAACACCGCTGGAAAAAATGGATCTGTCCCAAATCAAACTGACGGCCGTTTTCCGGACAGCAAAAGGTTTTCGGGCATTGGTCGAGGAAAGCACCGGGAAGGGATACATGATCGATACCGGAACCTATTTGGGGATCAACTCGGGCAAAGTCATTTCCATTCAACCCAATGCCGTTCTGGTCGAAGAGGAAGTGGAAGATGCGTTGGGCAATGTCCGTATGGAAGTCAGGGAACTCAGACTGATGAAGCCAGTGGGGGAACCATAACATGAAAACCAGGTTTGTTTCTGAAAAGGCTTGGATCCGAGGCTTTCTGGCGATGACCTTGTTCGTCTGGATCACGATGGCGGGTTGTGCCTCCGGTCCGGATGTTCAACCGGGGGCCTCCCAAGGCAATCCACCCGCCGCCCCCCGAATTACCGGCGTGGAAGTGGAAGGCGGTGATGATTCCGTCATTATCCGGATTCGCGGCGAACGGATTCCGGAAACCGCCCCGACCTTGACAGAGTCTGAAGGCAGCCTGTCCCTGGATTTTCCGGAGACGGAGACCGGATCCGTTTCCGCCCCGGAGGTCCCTGACGGCGGCATGATCCACCGCATTATTCTTCTTCCGATGTCACCCCAAGTCCGAACCGCTCAAATCCGAATCGAGACCGTGGGGAAACCGCTTCATGAAATAACCCGGGAAGGATCGGATTTCACACTCACCCTGCAAAAAAATCAACCGGCGGTATCCGTGCCGGAAACGCAACCGATGGCCCAGCACCTGAACCATATCTCTCCGATTGCTTTGGAAAACGGAACCCGTCTGCATGTGGCGGCGGACGGGACCATTCGGAACTATTCTTCCTTCACTCTGGAACAACCCGCCCGAATTGTTTTTGACATACCCGGAGTATCCAGCCCCCACAAACGGGAACAGACCATCGCCGTTCACCGCCCGGGAGTCCGGACGGTTCGCTATTTTGGAGACAGTCAAAAGCTGCGGCTGGTCATCGACACGGATTCCCCCTATCTGGGATCCTATTCCGAAACCCCGGTTCCGGACGGTCTGGAAATCACGGTGGCCGAAAAATCGATTTCTGTCGATTCTCCACCAAAAATTGCCTCGCCCCCGGCCCCAAACTCCGCCCCGGCAGCCGAGGCTCGACTGCAACGTCTCGCCTGGGTGAACCGAATCGATTTTCTGGACCTGGAATCGGGAAGATCCGAGGTTACCGTGGGAACCACCCAACCGGTCACCTTTTCTGTGAAGCGGGAGGGGCCGCAACTGGTCCGGCTGGTTTTGGAAAACACCGGCATTTCGGATTACCGGAAACACCCCTTGATCACGAACCGATTTGAAAGCGCCGTGGACCGAATCGTTCCGTCGGTTTCCAAAACCGGTAAAAATATCGCGCATATCGACATCCATCTTCGACAGGAAGTCCCCTATCAGGCGGAACAAGACGGCGACCGGGTGTACATCCGTTTTGAACCCTCCTCCGTGCCGCCGCAGCCTGCCCGCCTGACCGCCGCGGGAACCGGAGTAGGTGAAAAACCCGTGGCCGTCAAGCCCCCCGAAACCCCTGTTTCCCCGGCTCCCTCCTTCGGCGCTCCCCCGGAAAATGCCGCCATCGACTCCCGGCGTTCGGACACCTACCGCTCCGAAGTCCCCAAAGTCTACACCGGAGAAAAGATCGCTTTCGACTTTTTTGACACCGATATCCGTAACGTATTCAAAATTATCGGAGATATCAGCGGTGAAAATTTCGCGGTGGATCCCGGTGTCACCGGAAAAGTCACCTTGAATTTGGGCAAGCCGGTTCCCTGGGATCAGGCCTTGGATCTCGTACTGAGAATGAACGGTTTGGATAAGGTACGGGAAGGAAACATCATCCGGATTGCCACAGTCAAAAGGCTGGAGGAAGAGGAAAAGAACCGGCAAAGCCTTTTAAAAGCCGAGAAGGACGCCCGAGATCAGATCGTCGAACTCGAACCCCTGGTGACCGAATATCTTGCCATCAACTATGCCAAAGCCGCGGAAGAAATGAAACCGCATCTGGACGGGATCCTCACCCCCGGACGCGGGACGATCACCGTGGACAGCCGTACCAACCAGATCATCATGACCGATATCCCGGAAAAAATCACCAAAGCCAAAGAAATTATCCGGAAATTGGATCGGGTGACCCCCCAGGTGGTGATCGAGGCCAAAATCGTGGAAGCCACTACGGATTTCACCCGGGGACTGGGTGTGGACTGGAATATGTCCAGCGGCATACAGGGGACGGACTCCAATGCCGGTATCGGCCCCCAGCGAGGTTTCGACGTCCTGGGTGGAACCTACGGATATAACGCGGCCGTCAACCTGCCGCTGGCCGACCCCAAAGGGCAGATCGGATTCAATTTTACCAAAATCGCGGGCACCCCGCTGGTGATCAATGCTACCCTGATGGCCATGGAGTCCAACGGCCAGGGAAAAATCATTTCCTCTCCCAAAATTCTGACGATGGACAACAAAGAAGCTTTCATCGAGCAGGGGCTGGAAGTCGGGTACCTGGAAAAATCCATGACCGAGGAAGCACCGTCGGTCAAATTCAAGAAAGTCACTCTCAACCTGAAAGTTGTTCCGCATGTGACCATGGACAACCGGATTTCTCTGAAAATGGAAATCACCAAGGATGATGTCCTGAGCTATTTCGAAGGCGTGCCGATCATCAACACCAAAAAAGCGACCACCGAGCTGCTGCTGGATGATGGAGACACCCTGGTGATCGGGGGCATCACCAAAACTTCCGACCAAAGTACCACATCCGGAATACCCGGTTTTTCCAAAATTCCGTTATTGGGATGGCTTTTTAAAACCAAGGAAGATACCCGGTCCAATGAAGAACTCCTCATTTTCATGACTCCCCGTATCTTGCAACTGGAACAGCGGGCGATGTTTCCCGAAACCGGAAATTCATGAAAACCGGCAAGCCCATTTTTCCATAACCATTAAGGATCTCAAGATAAAATGAAATCTATCGGAATCAAACAGGCTGTCATAGCGGGAATTTTTGTCTGCATCGCAATGCTGCATCTGGGTTGCGGCTCATCCGGAGGACTGGACGACATCGGAGGAGGGATTTCCCTTTCCGCCTCTCCCAAGGTGATTCCGGCCGACGGGAAAAGCAGCTCGGTCATCACTGCCACCATCACCTCCACGGGAGGAGTGGCGGTTCCGATTGGAACACAGGTGACGTTTCAGACCACCCTAGGCCGATTCAGCAACGGAAGCACGACATACAAGGTTACGATCGGAAACTCGACGGGAACCCTGACCGTGACCCTGATCGCCGGAACATCCGAGGGGACGGCAGAGGTAACCTGTTTTGCCGGTGGAGCTTCCCAATCCATCAAAATCACGATCGGAAATGTCACGGTTTCCACGATTCAACTTACCGCCTCTCCCTTGACGATCGCCGCGGACGGTGTATCTTCCTCGGCCATCACGGCTGTAGTCACCAACAGCCTCGGAGAGCCTGCGGACATGGGAACATCCGCGCAATTTTCGACCAATCTGGGCTTTTTCTCTAACAACAGCAAAAGTTATCAGACCATGACGGACTCCTCCGGAACCGCGCTGGCCACCCTGTATGCCGGAACCTCCATCGGTGTCGCCCAGGTCACCTGCACGGTCGGAAGTGTTCAGGCGGTTGTTTTCGTTGAGTTCACCACAGATCCATCCCCTCAACCGGGAGCCGTTTCCTCCATTTCGCTGACGGCCAATCCCCTGAGCATTCTGGCAGACGGCACCAGTTCCTCCGCCATTACCGCGACTTTGACCGATAAAAACGGAACGCCGGTGATGATGGGCACCTCCGTCACGTTCTCCACCAACCTCGGCACGTTCTCCAACAACTCGAAAACCTACACGACCTCCACCTCGGGAGAAAACGGAACCGCGCAGGCCACCCTGTTTGCGGGAACCACTCCTGGTTCCGCCAAGGTAACGGCAAGTTCGGGAGGTGTTTCCAGTATCATTTACATTGAGATCAACTCGTTTTAAGGCGTAACCGAGAGGTTCATCATGAACGAACGATTCTGGACAGCCGGGCTGGCGTGGATGCTCAGCCTGTTTCTGCTGATTATCCCGGCCCAAGCCGGAGACGGTAAACCCGCCTACATTTCCCTGACGGCCAATCCGACCCAACTTCCGTCAGACGGCCTCAGCTCATCCATCATTACGGCCCGGGTATACGACAGCACCGGAGAACCGGCGACCGGGTCGGTGTCTTTTTCCACCACTCTGGGAACGATCAGCAAAACCCCGGTCACCATCTACACCTATACCGCCGACCCGGTGGACCCGGACGATCCGGACGAAGAGCCGGTGACTGTCTCCACCGGCACGGCGATCACTTCGCTGATCGCCGGTATGGAAGGCGGCATGGCTAAGGTCACGGCCTCCATCGGAGGGATCACGCAGGCCGTATCGGTTCAGATCGGCACACTGCCGGCGAAATTCGTCAGTTTAAGTGCTAATCCTTACCTGATCTACGCCAATGGATTCAGCACTTCCACGATCACAGCCTCTCTGACCGATGAGCTTGGCCAGCCGGTACCGGCCGGAACCAAAGCCTATTTCTACACCAACCTCGGCAGGTTTTCCAACGGGCTCATGGAAATCGAAGGGGAAACCCTAGATGCAACCGGCACCCTATCGGTGACCTTGTTCTCCGGAACCCAGACCGGAATCGCCACTGTCACCTGCTACGCCAGCGAGACTATCTACGCCCAGGTCCAGGTGAAATTCGCGGTACTCCGCTATGAGTCTGAAACGAACAACGAAATGGAGGAAGCGGATGTCTTCCAGTACGACGACGCCTTCCAGGGCCAATTGGCATCGCCGTACGACGTGGACTGGTATGTGTTCCAAATCAACCAGACCAGCCATATCTCTCTGAATTTCATCACTACCGCCATCCCGGAAGGAGCGGGATGCGAGGATTCGTCGACCGTCGGAACCTATCGTATCGATATCCGGGACAAGGACAACAATGTCCTGATGTCCTATCAAAATGTGGACTGCTCTTTGGACAACGGTATCTGGGAAACCGGGCTCGAAAACCCGGGAACCTACTATATCGTCGTATACTGTCCCCGGGTCCCGGATAATTCCCATTATCTGTCGACCCCGTACTACATCACCGCATTCATCACCTATGATCCGCCGTGTGTTCCCGATATC
>CAZTKB010000104.1:0-6426 GCA_964614125.1 uncultured Desulfobacterales bacterium
ACCGAGGCCGGAACCGGGGCTTATGGGTTTTCCGGCGACGGCGGCCCCGCAACCAACGGGGTTCTGCACACTCCCTATCACACGGCCGTAGACCCCGGCGGAAATCTGGTGATAGCGGATTACCGAAACCACCGGCTGCGGCAGGTATCCTCCGCAACGCCACCCCGGCTGGCGGATTTTGGGAACCGGATCGGATTCTGTGATGAAAACGGCCTGGGTTATCTGTTGGATGACGATGGCCTGCACCGGTCGACCGTGGAACTGGGCACCGGAATCTCTTTGTTGCGGTTCGAACATGACGCGGCGGGAAAACTGATCTCCTGGACCGATCGGTTCGGGAATCGGTCGTGGATTCAGAGGGATGGTTCCGGAAACCCGGTTTCCGTCACTTCCCCGGAGGGAAAAATCACATCTTTCACGATAGATGCGGCCGGTCATCTGATCCGGATCGCCTATCCGGATGAGACCTGCCACCGTTTTACTTATTCAGCGGACGGGTTGCTGACCGAAAAGATGGATCCAGCCGGCAACCCGTATGAAATGGAATACGATTCTTCCGGAAAAATCCGTTCGGTTTCCGATCCGGAGGGCGGGCGATGGGAGTACGCCGGTTCCGTGGATGGATCCGGAACGATTTATTCGGAAATTCGGACCGGTGAAAACAATGTGACGGTATATGAGGATCGGCGTCTTTCCAGCGGGGCCTTTACTTCCGTTCGGACCGATCCATCCGGCGCCCGGACCATCCGCTCGATCGAATCCGATGAATCGTCCGAAACGATCGAAAGCTCCTGCGGATCCCGGATGGACCTGCACTATGGACTGGATCCGTTGTTCCGGTACCGATATGTCCGGGAAAAAACACTGGTTGTTCCGTCCGGATTGTCGAAAGGATCGGTGGAGACTCGGGTCTATGAAGATTCGGATCGCGACGGCCGACGGGATACGGGTGTTCGGACGGTGGAGTCCCATGGACGGACCTGGCGGATCGAGGACCGGTATTTTACCGGAGATATGGTCATCACGTCTCCGGCGGACCGGCGGATTCAGATCAGGTATGATCCCGAAACGCTTCGGGCGAACGAAATTGTGATACCGGATCTTCATCCGGTGACGTTCGAATATGACTCGAAAGGCAGGAGGACCGGTCTTACCGCCGGCGACCGCAGCATTCAGACGGAATATGATGATGCCGGACATATCCAACGCATCATCGGTCCGGACGGCCGGATTTTTTCCTTTACCCATGATCTCCTGGGCAGAGTCACATCCCGGGCTCTTTCGGACGGATCCACGGTCTCTTTGGTTTATGATCCCAATGGGGATGTCACGCGATTGACCAATCCCCGGAATATCGACTACCTGTTTTCCCCCAACCGGGTGCGTTACCGAAAAACCATGACTTTTCCGGCATCCGGATCCTATGAAACCAGTTATGATAGGGAACGGCACCTCAGATCCCTTCGGTTTCCGTCCGGAAAGATCATGGATGTCCACTGGAAAAACGGATTCTTATCCCGAATCTCCACTCCGGAAACCTATATCGAATTCACCACCAACTGCTTAAATCGATGGGAGTCGGTTTCCTCGGGTACCGAGGAAATCCGGTATTCCTGGGACGGTCCCTTGTTGACATCGGAGACCCGTTGCGGCATCGTAAATCAGACCATTCAATATTTCTACAACGACGATATCCGTTTGTCGTCATTGTCCTACGCGGCCGAATCGGTTCCGCTGGCCTATGATCCGGACGGGTTTCTGACCCATGCCGGAAACTTTTCCATCGGCCGGCGGGAAGAAAGCGGCCTGCCGGTTTCTGTTACGGACGGTTTGGTGGCCCATACCCGGCATTTTAACGGATACGGGGAGATTGACGAACGGATTTGCCGGATGTATGGTTCTGAAATCTATCGCCTCGGGTTGGATCGGGACGCGGCCGGTCGAATCACCCGGAAAAGGGAAACCCTGGCCGGTGTCGATTCTGTCTGGGAATACACCTACGACGAAAACGGATCCCTGACCAGAGTCATGATTGACGGAATTCCGACCGAAAGCTATTCCTACGACGCCGCCGGGAACCGGTTGAATTCCGGTTTGCGGCAATACACCTACTCCACCGAGGATCATCTGATCACAGCCGGAAACGACCGGTATCAATTCGACGAGGATGGTTTTTTGACCGAAAAAATCGTCGGAACGGACGTCACCCGATACCGGTATTCCTTCCGCGGCGAGTTGTTGGAAGTTGTTCAACCGAACGGCCGTGTCATCGCCTATGAACATGATCCCCTCGGCCGGCGAATTGCCCGACTTGTCGACGGCCGCCTTACGGAGAAATACCTGTGGGCCGGGCCGGTCACTCTTCTGGCGGTGTTTGACGAAGCCGACCGGCTTCTGACCAGATTCTCCTATGCCGACGAGCGGCTTCCGGTTTCCATGACGCAAAACGGGCGAACTTATTATCTGATCTACGACCCGGTGGGATCCCTGAGGGCGGTGGTCGATTCCGATGGGGGAATAGTGAAGATACAGGACTTTGACGCTTTCGGAAATATTCTCCATGATTCCAATCCCGGATTTTCGGTGCCTTTCGGGTTTGCCGGCGGGTTGCTGGATCCGGATACCGGCCTGGTCCGCTTCGGTGCCCGGGATTATGATCCGTCCATCGGCCGGTGGACGGCCCGGGATCCGATTGATTTTGCGGGCGGCGACTTCAACCTGTTTCGCTACGTGCAAAACGACCCGGTGAATTTTTTCGATCTCTTGGGGTTGTTCGGAGACGGCATCCGGGCAGGCGGAGATTTTCTGGGACACAGCGATTTCACCGGCGGGGAGCGCTTTGATTATGTGAAAGAGGATAAAGGGGAGACAAACCCCGTGCTTCCCTGGTCGACTCCCAGACATTTCCGGAATCTGCCGGATGTGGAGCAGGATCTGCGTGAGGAAGTGTGTGACGGCAGGGACCTGGATTCTTTTGAACGATTGATGCACCAGGGACAGGATTATTTCGTTCATTACGGAAAAGGTTTCCGCTGGTATCCGCAATGGGATTCCGGACTGGGGCACATCCCCCATCTGGATGTGGACAACGATCCGGAGGCCTGGCTGCGGGCGGAGGAGTGGACGAAAAAATGGGTGCGACGCTGGGATGAGCCCCCGTGCGAATGAGTATTCACAGAAAAATGGATCACAGGATGGAACGTAGACAATACCTGAAATGGGCGAAGAGATGCAAATTCATGGCGTACGGAACGGGATTTCTGATCCTTCCCTATGGGGTGATCCTGACATGCTACGGCATCAATCTGCGCTGGGGCCTGAAAATCAGCGAGGCGTTGACGGGTGTGTATCTGCTGCTGCTGGGTTACCTGTGCTTTCTTCCGTTGTCCAGAATTGATCCCTATTCCCGGCGATCCCTTGTCTATCTGGTTTTTGCGGCCTCTCCGCTGGTCATTCAAATCGTTATGACCGGGATAGGGATTGCGATAAAAGGATTTACCTATTTTTGGGATCCCTGGTGGATCTTCCTGATCTGCTTTTTCGTTTTTTTCTTTTCTCCGGCATCGATTCTCCTGTACCTGATGGGAGGCGGTGAGGGTTCCGACTAATGCCCGGGTTTCGGCACCGGGGCGGACAACCCCGTCTGTCCCCGTGGCTGAAACCGGTAGGTTCGAACGGAATACGCCAGGCTGCTTCTCTCCTCCCGGATGGTCAGATCCAACTGGAACACATCCATATTTTTTTCCCCCCAGGCTTCCGAGTCGAGGATCGTTACCACCAATTCCCAGGTGAACTCCGGGTGGTCGGGTGCGAAATCGCCCCTGCCCCCTGCGGTTCTCAGATCCGGCAGAAATTCCAGGTCCGTAATTTTTTGCTGTGCCAGAAAGGGTGCCTGGCTATGAAACCGGACCACGGGTACCAGGGACAAGGTTTGGGAATGCAGGTTCCAGACGGTTGTCAGGACGATGGCCAGCAATACCAGGGAAACCAGGACTTCCAAGAGGGTGAATCCCGGATCCAGGCCCGGTATTTTCCGGGTGAAGGGGCGGTCAGTCGCCACACGAATCATCGGGTCAGTCCTGGAAAATGCGGGGAGCGGGCAGGAAAGGCTCCACCTCGATGGCGGCTGCGGATTTTCGGGTTCCAAGCAGCTCGATGCGGAGCATTTCGGAATATCCCTGGCGATAAAACCGGATCGTGGCGATACCGGTGTTCATGACTTTTTCATCGGGATATTTCACAAGAATCCGCTGGATTGACTCCGGAAGCATCCGGGAAGCGGATTCCAACTTTTGGACGGCATTCTCTTCCATTTTTTCTTCCGGAAGGCTCCACCAGGCGCGCCGATCCAAGTCGATCATCAGGTTCCAGTTGATTTGGTCAGCCTGGGCTTTCTGTTTCAGTGTTCGAATCGCCCCGGCCAGATCCTGGGCTGCTTGTTGAACATCGTCCACCGTTTCCGGAGCAGGCAGCCGGGGGATGGCAAAAAACAAGGTTATGCCGATCAGACTGATCACCACCATCATTTCGAGCAGGGTAAACCCGTTTTGGGGATGAGGGTGGTTCCGAAACGGACGGAAAGGGATGACGGAAGCCATGATCCGGTCAGTCGGTTTCCCAACTCGTGATGTCCCGGTTGATTCCCTCTCCACCGGGCATTCCATCCGCGCCGTATGAAACGATGTCATAGTCTCTCTGGATTCCCGGGCTAAGGTAGGCAAACGGGTTTCCCCAAGGGTCTTTCGGAACCTTCCCTTTTTCCAGGTACCCCCCTTTTTTCCAGTTTTTGGGTATCGGATCCTTGTCCGGTATTTCCACCAGGGCCTGCAACCCTTGTGCGGTGGTGGGATAGGTTCCGTTATCCAGACGGTAGAGCTTCAGGGCGGTTTCCAGGCTGGCGATGTCGAGTTTGGCCTTGATCTGACGGGCTTCATCAGGCCTTCCCATGATTTTGGGGGTGATATACATGGCCAGAATACCCAAAATGACAATGACAACCATCAATTCGATCAGGGTAAAGCCGCGGAAACCGATTTCCGAGGGGGGTAAGCGATATCTCATGAGTGTGCCTGTATCCGAGGAGTGTAGAAAAACAATTGATTGATCCCAAAAAATCGTTTACCGTTTAATTTGCCCGATTTTGGAGGGAAAGACAAGTGGAATACCCGGAATATGTTCATGACACCCCGGATATTCCTTACCGGGATTCATCGCAGGAGACAAATCGTGACACGACAGAATATGGTATGTATCGGAGTGATTCTCATGGGGATGATGGTTTGGGCGCTGGGGTGTGATTCCGTCGATTCCATTGATGAAAACGAGTTTATCCTTAGCATCGAGGCCAATCCTACCACCCTGATGGAAAAGGAATACAGCAGTATCACGGTAACCCTGACCCGGGCGGACAAAACCGCCACGACCTCTGATTCGGGAACCAGCATAACCACCGGGACACCGCAACCGGTACCGGGATACGTCGTGACGTTTTCGTTCGTCCAGAACAAAAGCGAGGCCAAGCTGACGGTGGTCAATGCCGTCACGGACTCCAATGGAAAGGCTGCCGCTATCTATCAGGCGGGGGAAAAGGCCGGGGTTGATATTATCCAGGGCCGTATTGAAAACGGCCAGGCCGTGAGCACTTCCATTATCGTCAGCCTGCCGGATACGGATACCGAAGAATCGTGATACGACCCGCTGCAAGTGTCGGTAGGCAAACCCATGCCGAAAAGGGAGTCGTGGTTTAGGTCATCTCCATACACCGAAATGGCAGGAGGGTTTATAACCGTGAACGATCCCTCATTTCAAGCGCTGGTGGTGCGTTCGGAGCCGGGACGCCCGGTGGAACGCGAAATTGTGCAAAAAACCATCAAGGATCTGCCGGCAGGCGAAATTCTGATCCAGGTCCGCTACTCCTCTTTGAACTACAAGGATGCGTTGTCGGCTACCGGTAACCGGGGGGTGACACGTACCTATCCGCACACACCGGGAATCGACGCCTCCGGTGTCGTACGCGAGAGCACCCATCCGGATTTTCGGCCCGGGGAGAAGGTCCTGGTAACCGGATATGATCTGGGAATGAACACATCCGGCGGATTCGGCCAGTTTATTCGGGTTCCTGCCGAATGGGTCGTCAGGCTGCCTAAGGGTTTGTCCTTGAAAGAAAGCATGATTTATGGGACCGCCGGATTCACGGCCTGTTTGTGCGTTCGAAAACTGGTATTGCACGGCTTGAAACCCGAGGACGGAGAAATTCTGGTGACCGGAGCTTCCGGTGGAGTGGGGAGCCTGGCGGTTTCGGTTCTTTCCGGCTTGGGCTATCCGGTGGTCGCCGCATCCGGAAAACCGGAGATGAGCGGATACCTATTGGGTTTGGGGGCCAGGCGGGTGATTTCCCGGGAGGAGGTTCTGGATGTTTCGGACAAA
>CAZTKB010000104.1:6526-11167 GCA_964614125.1 uncultured Desulfobacterales bacterium
TTTGGGGGCCAGGCGGGTGATTTCCCGGGAGGAGGTTCTGGATGTTTCGGACAAACCGCTTCTCAAGGCCCGATGGGCGGGGGTCGTGGATACCGTCGGCGGATCGTACCTCTCATCCGCCCTCAAATCCACCCGGCAGCAGGCCGCGGTGACCGCCTGCGGCAATGTGTCTTCTCCGGATCTTCACACCACGGTTTTCCCGTTCATTCTGAGAGGGGTGACGCTGGTTGGAATCGACTCGGCGGCTACCCCGATGCCTGTTCGGAAAGCCGTGTGGGATCAAATCGCAACCGAATGGAAGGTGAAGGATCTGGAACGGCTGTTCCGGGAAATATCTCTGGAGGAATTGGATCTCTATATCGATCGGATCCTTCATGGTCGTTTAACCGGGCGGGTGGTGGTGAACCTGCATTCAGATGATCAGATGCTGGACGGACTGGGGTGATGTCGGCATAACCTCTATCGTGGACGGGCCGGAAGGGCTCAGAATGTGGACTGTCACGGGATTCTCCAGCGGGGCTTTGCTGTATCCCGCACAAATGGAGGCGGCCAGGGGAATGAATTCGCCGCTGTCATAACCGGGAATCACCGCGGTGGGGCCCGGGTAGTGATGAGTCTTTAACGTCGTATCCCATCTAAGATCCCGATATTCCAGCAGGAGGCCGTTTTCTTTCTGAGTCCGGCCGACAATCAGTTTGCAGGAAGGGCTCAACCGGATATGTCTGCCGTATTTCAACAAATGCAGTTCATTCTCCCGGACCGTATCCTGATGGGCGAAGAGATCTTTCAATCTCGCCGAGTATCCGATGTCCGTCAGCAGGCATCCTCCTGCCGGGTTGGGGTACCGGGTGACGCCGAATTTTTCCGCCAGTGCCATCTGCGGTTTTCGGGAGCGGCCGGATAAGTCCAGAAGCCGGTCGCGGTCGATCCAGCCTTTTTGTTCCGGAATGCTTTCCTCCAGCAGTTTTGCACTGAGCGGGCGGACGATCCATCCGGCCATACCGGAGTTTTTTTCGACATAACGCAAGGATGATCGGGTCTGGGACATGGGGCGCTGGCCCACCACCTCTCCGCTGAAGAGGAAGTCGAATCTTTTTTCGGCCATCATTTCGCCCGCCAGACGGAACATCAGGCTGTGGCAGTCCAGGCAGGGGTTCATATTCTGGCCGTACCCGCAGGGAGGGTTTTTGAGCATCCGCAGGTAGATCTCGGTGATCGGCCGGACCGTCAATGGTATTCCCGTCTGAAGAGATGCGTCCCGGGCTTTTTCAGCGGAGAAAAACGGGGTTTCGAAGGAAACCCACTCGACTTCGATTCCCTGCATTTGAAGAATCAGGGCGGACAGAATACTATCCAATCCGCCGGAGCATAGGCCCAGCCCGCGGATTTTTTTTTCTTTCGGGTTCATGATAATCGATCTGGTTGTAACATTGTAGGAAAGCAGTCATCCTCCGGCGGACAATTCGGCCGGATGGAACGGGAAAGGATTGGCACATGCCTGAGAACAGGCGGATTCCACAAATCTTGAAAAAATTACGAACGACCTATCCAAATGTCAAGACACAATTGAAACACAAAAATCCCTTTCAACTCCTGATCGCCACCATCTTGTCGGCTCAGTGCACGGACAGACAGGTGAACCAGGTGACCGGCAAATTGTTTGATACGTTCCGGACCCCGTCCGATTTTGCCGGTGCGGATATAGAGAGCCTGGAAAAACTGATTCGATCCACCGGGTTTTATCACAACAAGGCCAAAAATATTCAGGCATGTGCCCGTATGCTGGTGAAGGAATTTGATTCCGTGGTTCCGGACACCCTGGAAGAACTGATCCGACTGCCGGGAGTGGGACGCAAAACCGCCAACCTGGTGTTGGGTGTTGCCTTCGGCCAACCCGGTGTTGTGGTGGATACTCATGTGACCCGCATTGCATTTCGACTGGGGCTGACCCGCCATAAGGATCCGGTCAAAATCGAATTCGACCTGATGGAAGTGATTCCCAAAAAACACTGGAATGATTTCTGTCTGCATCTGATTTACTTGGGAAGGGAGTACTGCGTAGCCCGAAAACCCCGGTGTTCCGGTTGCCCGCTGAATACGGAATGCCCCTATCCGGAAAATACCGAATCGATAGGGACGGCAGGTTCCTGAACCGCGACGGTTTGCATCATGGGAGAAGAGTATGGATTTACACCAAATCGCCGGCCGCTTGGGGCTGGAGGAAAGAGATGTTCTGGATATCGCCGCCCTTTTTGCGGAGATGGTTCCCGGGGAAATTGAAAAACTGCTGACGGCCTTTCGCAACCGGGATGCCCAAGGTGCCGCGAATGTCGCCCATTCCCTGAAGGGATCCAGCGCTTCCCTGGGGTTGGACGAAGTGGCGTCTCTGGCCCAAACCGTGGTCAAACAGGGCCGCGAGAACCGCCTGGACGACCTGGCGATATCCATTCCGGAACTGGTGAAAACTTTGCAGCGGGAAACCGTTCTGATTCAAAAACAGGTCCAGTCGGCTCAATGACAGGGACGCGTAGGGTCAAAACCCGGATTCCGCCTCCAAGCGACTGCGGACGGGGATCCCGATCGGCTGAATTACCATGTGTCTTGCCCGAATCCCTGCGCGACACCGTGCAGGGTACTATCCGGGAATTCCGGATGTTTCCGCCTGGCGAAGCGATTCTCATCGGGGTCTCCGGAGGGCCGGATTCGGTTGCGCTTCTCCATATTCTGAAGGCCGTTATGGCGGGCGGTCTGCCGCGGATGGGGGTCGCCCACCTGGATCACCGGTTGCGTCCCGGTTCGTCCGAAAGGGATGCATGGTTCGTGGAGGATCTGTGTCGGGAATTTGGCCTTCCCTGCCATCGGGAGGCTGTCGATGTCCGGCAATTTGCCGAAAACCGTCGCCTGTCCCTGGAAGAGGCGGCACGGATTTGCCGATACGAATTTTTTGACCGGATCGCCGATTCCCACCGGTATCGCCGGATTGCTTTGGCCCATCATGCGGACGACAACGCGGAACAGGTGCTGATGGCCCTTTTCCGGGGAGCGGGACCTGCGGGAACCATTGGCATCCCGGCCGTCCGGGGTCGGATTGTACGTCCCCTGATCCGGGTTCATCGTTCGGATTTGACGGCCTATCTGGAGCGAAATCGCATTCCGTTTGTCCTGGATGAAAGCAACAACGACCTCCGATTCACAAGAAACCGGATCCGGCACCAGATTCTTCCCTGGTTGCAGTCTGTGTTTCATCCCGGGATCGTAGAGAGCCTCAACCGGTTTTCCGAGATCCTGTGCCGGGAAAACGAGTGGATGGAAACCGTTGCCGCAGCTCATCTGGACCTCTGTCGGGTAGAGCGGGGAACCGGCTGGATCCATCTGTCTTCCGCCTCGATCCGTGAGCTGCACCCGGCCTTGGCGCGCCGGGTCGTACGCCGGGCCATTCGGGAGGTGAAAGGAGATCTGCGTAAAATTTCCTTTTTCCATGTGCAGTCGATTCTGGATCTGGCGGATCGGGCGTACGGACCGTCGTCGCACCATCTGCCGGACCGGATCCGGGTGGTCTGTTCGAAGACCGCAATTCGGCTGGAAAAATCGAATGAATCGTTGCGGGCTCCTCGTCGTGAAACCCTTTTTGATCATGAACGGGTTTTTCAAACGGATATCGAGGTGCCTAAGAAGGATAATCCGACGATCATCGACATTCCGGAGGTTGGAAGCCGGTTGCATTTGACGGTGATATCCCGGAAGGAAATTTCCCCTGGTGATTTCAATTCCCCGAAAATTGCGTTGCTGGACATGGAAGCCCTGTCCTTCCCCCTTATTGTGAGACAGGTTCGGGAGGGAGACCGGTTCAAGCCGCTGGGAGCCCCGGGGTCCCAGAAGGTGCACAAGTTTTTTGTCGACCATCATGTACCGGCCCGCTGCCGGAGAACCTGCCCGGTTCTGGTATCCGGTGAACGGATCGTGTGGGTCTGTGGACACCGGATTGATGACGATTTCAAAATGAAACCCACCTCGACACGGATTCTGAAGGTCTCCTTCCATAGATTAGCTCTTGCCTAATCATGAAAAATGATTAAAATATCCCAATTATGCAGCTTTCCGTCCTGAAAGGAGGATCTTTGTTTTGAATCCGTTTTACAAAAATCTGGCGTTATGGCTGGTCATTACCCTGATGATGGTCATGCTGTACAACCTGTTCAACCAACAGCAGGCTGGGGACTCGAACCTCAGTTACAGCGAGTTTCTGGCCATGGTGGAGGGGGAACGCATACCGGATGTCGTCATTCAGGGGCAGGAACTGGTGGCTACGGATATCAGCCGGAATCGCTACAAGGTCTATGCGCCCGAAGATCCCGGATTGATCCCGACGTTGCGATCGAAAGGCGTTTCGATCACGGTCAAGCCTCCTGCGGATTCCCCATGGTATATGTCGGTCCTGGTTTCCTGGTTTCCGATGATTGTTCTGATCGGTGTATGGATTTTTTTTATGCGCCAAATGCAGGCCGGAGGAGGCAAAGCCATGTCCTTCGGAAAAAGCCGGGCGCGCCTGCTGTCGGATCAGTTGGAAAAGGTTACGTTCAGCGATGTGGCCGGTATCGACGAAGCCAAAGAAGAGCTGACCGAAATCGTGGATTTTTTGAA
>CAZTKB010000105.1:0-11149 GCA_964614125.1 uncultured Desulfobacterales bacterium
TGGTTCTGGAAGGCAAAGACCGGGTTTGGCTGGTCGAATCCGGGCGGGTGGACCTGTTTCTGGCGGCCGGCGATCCGGCAAGTGAAACCGCCGGTTCCCGGCACCATCTTCTGCGGCTGGAAGCGGGCCGAATCTTGTGGGACTTGGACATGGGGCGGGCGGAGGAAGGTCTGCAGATATTGGCCGTGGGAAGCGTCGGGACCCGGCTGCGGGAATTCTCCGGCGGCCGCATCCCGGATGCAGTTACTGAAACGGGCGGCGCGGAAACAGCGGCAGAACTGCTCGATATCTGGCTGGCCGGTTTGGCCAATGCGGTCCGGGTCCGGCTCAGACCGCGAACCGCCCACACGGTGGAGGCAGGTACAACCGTTTTGGTATCTGCCGGCGAGGTGATCCATGCCGCCGAAAATGTGGTATGGGTGATCCATCCGGAGGGAGGTTTTCGGTTCCAGGGCCGGGAGGATGTTTCTTTTATCCCACCCGGTACGATATTTCCAGTATCCGGCGGATCCTGGCTGGAAGCCTTGGAAGCCGGCGAAATCCGAAGTTCTTCCACCAAATCCGTCCTGGAGGACAACACGGCCTGGCCTGCCGTTCAGGCGTTTCACCAAATCATCCTGACCTGTGCCGCCCGTAACCGGGAAGCGCAGATCCAACAGGAGAAAGAACGGCTGCAGCGAAGGAGCCGGCAGGATCAGTCCGGCATGAACGCCGCCCTCAGCCGTTTGGGAACGGTTCTTTCTACGGCCCGAACCGACGGAATCCCTGACGGCCCGGAAATCGATGCCCTGCAGGCCGCCTGCCTTCGGATCGGAAACGTGCTCGGGATCGATATGAAACCGGATGCCTTCGCCCGAAAAGACGGCGAAGGATCCGATCACGAAGATCCGGTGGCCGGCATCGCCCGCGCCTCCGGGGTTCGCATGCGCCGGGTGGCCCTCCGGGATGACTGGTGGTGCCGGGACAACGGCCCCCTGCTCGCCTTTGTCCGGGATGGGAAGAAACCGGTGGCCCTCATCCCCCAATCCCCGCGCGCCTACCTGCTGTTTGCAGCCGGAGATCCGGCCGGCCGGCCTGTCGACCGGGACCTGGCCCTTACCCTGGAACCCATGGCCACGATGTTCTACCGCCCCTTCCCGGAAGGGGCACTCACTCCTCGGGAATTTCTGCGATTCGGTCTCCGGGGCTGCCGCCGGGACATGACCGCCATCGCCCTTCTGGGAACAGGCGGAGCATTATTGGGACTGGTGTTTCCCCTCCTGACCGGGATTCTGATGGATTCGATCATACCTGAAGCGGCCTATGGCAGGCTGCTGCAGATTTTCCTGATTATGCTCTCCTGCGCCATCGCCTCCGCATTGTTCGACGTCACCAAAAAGGTCGCACTCCTCCGTGTCGAAACCATGTCCGACATCTCCATGCAAGCCGCCCTGTGGGACCGGCTGATGTCCCTGCCTGCCGCTTTCTTCCGCCGGTTCAGCTCCGGGGATCTGGCCATGCGCAGTCTGGGAATCAACACGATCCGTCAGATCGTCTCCGGTGTCACCGTCAACACGATCCTGGCCAGCCTTTTTTCGATCTTCAACTTTATTCTCCTCTTTTATTACGACTGGGAAATGGCCCTCGTGGCCTTGGGTCTGGCCTTGATCGGCATCATCTTCGTCGGAACCATGGGGCTGCGGAAGGTACGGCATCAGCGGGTGATGAACGAAATTCAGGGGAAAATCAGCGGCGCGGTTCTGCAGTTCATTACCGGCATCGCCAAGCTGCGGGTCTCCGGCACCGAAACCCGCGCCTTCGCCGAGTGGGCCCGGATGTTCGAAGGCCAGAAACGTTCCGCGTACCGGGCCGGGCTGATCCAGGGGGCCATCGAAACCTTCCAGTCCACGTTTCCCGTGCTGGCTTCCATGACCATCTTTGCCTGGATGATCTTCGGCGAGGTCAGCACCTTGACCACCGGAGATTTTGTGGCCTTCAACGCAGCGTACGCCAGCTTTCAGAACGCACTGCTCCAAATGGCCGTGGCCCTAACCGCCTCTCTGAACGTGGTGCCCCTGTACGAACGGCTGGAACCCATTCTGCAGGAACCGCCGGAGGTTGATGCCACACGGGCCCATCCCGGCGAACTGACCGGCGCAATCGAAGTAAACCATGTCGTTTTCCGGTATGCGGAAGGCGGGCCGCTGGTCGTACAGGATGTTTCATTTACCGTCCGGCCCGGTGAGTTCATCGCCCTGGTCGGCCCCTCCGGCTCCGGAAAATCCACCATGCTTCGGCTCCTGCTTGGATTTGAAAGCCCGGAATCCGGATCCCTGTACTATGACGGCCAGGATCTGTCCACCCTGGATGTCCGGGAGGTACGACGCCAGACCGGAGTCGTGCTCCAGAACGCCCGGGTCATGCCCGGCGACATCTTCCAAAACATTGTCGGCGCCTCCCATCTCACCCTGGACGACGCGTGGGAAGCCGCCCGAAACGCAGGACTGGAAGAAGACATCCGGAGCATGCCCATGGGTATGAACACCATGGTCAGCGCAGGCGGGGAAACTCTTTCCGGCGGGCAGCGGCAGCGGCTTCTGATCGCCCGGGCGATCGTGAAAAAGCCGAGGATCCTGTTTTTCGACGAAGCGACCAGCGCGCTGGATAACAAGACGCAGGCCATCGTCAGCCGGTGTCTGGAAGGCCTGAAATCCACCCGGGTGATCATTGCCCACCGTCTGAGCACGGTGATTCACGCCGACCGGATCATGGTGATGGAGAGCGGACGATTGGTGGAATCCGGGTCCTACGAGGAGCTCATGAAAAAAAATGGGGTGTTTGCGGAACTGGCCAAACGCCAGCTTAGCTGAACAAACCAAAGGAGTGAAAACATGCGGTTGATGCTGGCATGGATTTCCTTGCTGGGAATTATTTCCGGTTGCACGTTCGAAAAAAGCCTTTACGAAGAACGGGCCGCCCGAGCCAGGCGGGCGACGGGCGACATCATCATCGGAGCGGCCGCACCCTGGAAAGATATTGCACCCACCATGCGTTATGGAATCGAGATGGCGGTGGAAGAGATCAACGCATCCGGAGGTGTGTTGGGCCGAAAGATCCAAATCGTCTGGGAGGATGACCAGGGATCCGTGAACGAAGCCAAGCGGATCGCCCACGAATTCATCCAGAACCTGGATATGGTCGCCGTCATCGGTCATTACCATTCCTATGTATCGACCAGCGTGTCCGTTCTCTACAACTATGGCGGCATGGTAATGATCAGCCCGGCATCCACGGTTCCCAGCCTGACCCGGAAGGGATCCCGTCTGATATTCCGTAACGTCCCCACGGATCGGGAAATCGGCCGGCAACTGGCCAATTACGCGGCCAAACGAGGCTACCGCCGGATGGTGATTTACTACGCTCGGAACGAATACGGCCTGGAGCTGTCCAGTTCGTTTGAAAAACAGGCGCTGTTCAATGGGATCAAGAGCGTGGATCGCAAGTCCTACGACCCGGACGGTGGTCGGGTTTTGTTTCAGAACGACTTGGAAACCTGGAAAAACTACTACCATTTCGACGCGGTTTTCCTGGGAGGCCACGTGCCGGAGGCAGCCGAAATCATCGTCATGATGCGGGAAATGGGGATTCGGGTGCCCATCATCGGGGGGGACGGGCTGGATACGCCGCAGTTGATCGAAATAGCTGGAAAATCGGCGGAAGGAGTAGTGTTCGCCACCCCGTTTCATTGGATGGACAACGATCCGGAGTCGCAGCAATTTACCCGGATGTACCGGAAAAAATACGGAACCCCGCCGGACGGCAATCCAGCCCGGGGATACGACGCCATAAAACTGTTGGCACTGGCCATCACCCAGGCCGGATCGACCGTACCCGACCAGGTGGCCGATGCCCTGCGTTCCATTAAGGACTGGCACGGCGCGACAGGTGTCCATACCTTTGATAAAAATGGGGATGTGGTGGGAAAAAAGATCGACATCGTGGAAGTGGGAAGGGATGGGCAGATCCATTTCGAATATTGACACCGTGTCGTGCCGAAGGAGGCCCATCCAGCCACCCCCGGAAGGGCTCACCAGTTGCCGGCCATCATAATTTGGCCAATCTATGGAGTCGTGTTCTGTGGGGGCACAAAGCGCAATGTCTCCACGAATTATTGACCGCTGTGGTCAGGAGGACAAGGGTGCGAACCGATATTCTATCGGCATACGGCGCCTCCGAATCAGAGGTAGAGGAGCTGACCGCCTACAACCGGAACCGGTTTGACCTTTCCGGCTGGACGATTCCCGAAAAGTTCCCCCTGGAAGACGAGGATTTCGTCGGTACCTGGCAAGGCTATATCCAAGCCTCCGGGAAACAGGGGGTGCTGCCCGTGCTCCGGGAAGCGCTGGTCCAACTTTCCTTTCCCATCCTGCCCGGCATCAGCTCCACAGACGGCTATCGGGCCGTTGTGCGGCAGGGCGTTTCTCCCCACTTGGTGCGGGAAGCGACTGATTTGGAAATCCGTCACCCGGAATCCCTGCGTCTGATCCTGCACCCCACCATCGCCGGCCGCATCCCGGTTCTGTTAACCTCCGATCGGTCCGATTTTTCAGCCTTGGTCCAGGCACTTGCCAACCGCAACGAGCCGATGGATGTCCCCGCCTCCATGGGAGCCACGATGGTGCACGGCTACAACAACTGGGACCGGATCCGTGCCTGGCGGAGCCAATGGGAACGCGACCGGCCGACGCCGCCGGAGGAAGTGGAATGGCAAGAGGAATTTTCCCGGCTGGCGGCCCGAAAGGAACGGTATCAGGACCGGTTCATTCTTGCCTGCGATGGTCCCTACAGTGCGGTGTCGGCGGAGGAAATCGGAGTTTCGGATGATGAGTGGATCGTCCTCTCGAGGTCAATCCGCCTGGCCCATGAATCGACCCACTACGCCACCAAACGGTTGTTCGGTTCCGCGTCCAATAATCTGCTGGACGAGATCATCGCGGACTATTTTGGAATCGTCGCCGCAGCGGGGACCTATCGCTCCGACTGGCTCCTTCGGTTTCTGGGCCTGGAAAACTATCCCCGCTACCGCGTCGGAGGGCGCATGGAAAATTACCGGGGAACGCCGCCTCTTTCGGATGGGGCATTCCGGGTTCTTCAGACTCTCGTGATCCAAGCCGCAAAAAATCTGGAACTCTTTCATATCCGGCATTCAACCAATCACACAAACTGGCAGGGGCAATTTGAAATTCTGACGGAATTAGCCGGAATGACACTGGAGCAGCTGGCGGTATATCGTACCGAAACTCAACAAGACGAAAACCCTCTCAAAGCCCCATGAACTTGGCGGCGATCCCCTTCATGATCTCGTTGGTCCCGGCAAAAATGGACATCACCCGGACGTCCCGGTACGCCCGGACAATGGGGCATGTTTCCCGCATCCCCTCGTTGCCGAGCAGATCGATACAACGGTCCGCCACCCGTTTCACCATTTCCGTAGTCCAGAACTTGGCCATCGAGGTCTCGATCACCACGTTTTCCCGAGCCATGTGCTCCCGGATCAGCTTGTCCACAAACGCCCGCCCGATCTTGACCTCAGCGGTCATTTCGACCAAAGCGAACTGGACAGACTGGTTCTTGGACCGTGGTTTTCCCAGAACCCGGGTCTCTTTGCATGCCCCCAAAGTCCACTCCAGGATGTGTTCAGCCGCGGCCACCGCGCCCAAGGCACAGACCAGACGCTCCTGCTGCAGCTTGTCAACCAGCATCAGAAACCCCATGCCTTTTTCCCCCAGCCGATTTTCGACCGGAATCCGGCAGTTGGTAAAAAACAGCTCGGCGGTATCCTGGCTGTGCCAGCCCATCTTTTCGAGTTTCCGGCCTCGTTTGAAACCCGGGGTTTCTCCCTCGACCACATACAGGGAAATCGCCTGGTAGGGGTTTTCCACGGCCGGATCCCGGGCCGCCACCACAACCAGCCCCGCATTGATTCCGTTGGAAATAAAAGTCTTGGAACCGTTGATCACAACCGTGTCTCCCGTTTCCTCGGCCACGGTGGACATTCCGGCCAGATCACTGCCGGCTCCGGGTTCGGTCATGGCCACGGCCGTAATGATCTCCCCGCTCACACACCCGGGAAGATATTTTTTCCGAATGTCAGCCCGGCCGAAACTTTCAATATAGGGTACCACCACGTCACTGTGAAGTGCCGCAGCCAGTCCGGTATGCCGGGTCCGGGTCATTTCCTCGGACACGATCACCGAGTATAGGAAATCTCCTCCCAACCCTCCGTATTCCGGCGACACCATGGGGCAGAGAAATCCCTGGCGACCCATTTTGCGCCAGGCATCGAGAGGCGTGATCCCCTCCTTTTCCCACTGGTCCACAAACGGTGTGATTTCCTCGGCCAGAAAAGCCCGAAGGCGTTTCCGGAACTCCTCATGCGCCGGAGTGTAGGGCAACAAATTCATGGATGGGATCCCCCGTATTGTCCGATGATGGATATGCTGCACACGTTCTGAAACGGAAAGCCTCCCAGGTTGTGGGTCAACCCGTACCGGGGATCGGCCAACTGTCTTTCCCCGGCCCGACCCAGAAGCTGCAGATACATTTCATAGAGCATCCGGATCCCGGAAGCCCCAATTGGATGTCCGAAGCATTTCAGGCCGCCGTCCACCTGGCAGGGAAGTCCTCCGTCCCGATCGAAAAATCCGTCCAGAATATCGAAGACGGCACGGCCCCGCTCCGAAATATGCAGATCCTCCATGGTTACCAGTTCCGTGATGGAAAAACAGTCGTGGACTTCCATCATGGAGATTTCCTTTCTGGGATCCCGAATGCCGGCCTCCTGGAAGGCCTTGACACTGCAGCGGGTGGTGGTCATGAAATGGTCACCGTCCCATTCGTGGTATCCCATTTCTTCCCCGGAAGACAAGGCCAGTTGCAGGGCCTTCACCGTGATGAGATCGGTTTTCCCCATAGACCTCGCCATTTCGGGGGTCGTGACAATGGCACAGGCACCTCCGTCACTGACGCCGCAACAGTCGAACAGCCCCAGAGGATGCGCGATAATGGGAGCCGCGATCACCTGATCCTCGGTGATCGGTTTTCTCAGATGGGCCTTGGGGTTCAGCGCCCCGTTGGCGTGGCTTTTGACGGATACATGGGCCATAGCGCGTTTCAGGTCTTTTTCCGAAATCCGGTATTTGGCGGCGTAGGCGGTGGCCAGCTGGGCAAAGGATCCCGGAGCCGTCAGATTCGGCCACCACTGCCAGTTAAGAGTCCCGGCGTTGGAGCCGAAATTGGGCAGGCCGCCGTACCCCGTGTCCTTGAGTTTTTCCACGCCGATGGCCAGACAGATATCATAGGCGCCGGAGGCCACGGCGTAGCAGGCTCCCCGGAAGGCCTCCGTCCCGGTGGCACAGAAATTTTCCACCCGTGTCACGGGTATGAACGGAAGCCGGAGGGCTGCGGCGGGTACAATGGCACTTTTGCCAACCCCGATTTCCTCCATGCAGGTACCGAACCAGGCAGCCTCGATCCGGTCCGGCTCAATCCCGGCATCCTGCAGGCATTCCCGATACGCCTCGACCATCAACTCCTCGGCACCCATATCCCAGCGTTCCCCGAAACGGGTGCACCCCATACCCAGAATAGCCACTTTGTCCCGTATTCCTGTTGCCATCGGTCCCGTATCCTTGGAAAAAAGGTTTCGTTTTATGTGTTTAGTTATGCTACCGGCCTTTCTGCCGGAAAGCCTAGGGGGGTACTGAATCAAACCTTTTCTTTTTTCTCTCTCCCCACTTGGTGGAGGGCCGGAGTGGGGGGGGCGGCGTTCTGCATCTCGATCAAGGCCTCCACCAGACTCCCCGCTTCCTTACCCCCTTCCAGAGACTCGATCTTTTCCCACGCCTCCAACACCTCTTCCGGTGTCGGCGGCACATCATCCGTCCCCAACCGCACCCCCGTACCGGTCACCACCGCAGCCCGGCTGTAATAGCCCATCCCCGCGTTGTACACCCGTCCCGTGACATCACAGACATCGCTGCACAGATACAAAACCATCGGAACCACAAATTCCGGCCGGGACCTCTCCAGAAGTTCCGGCGGCATAACATCTTCTGTCAGACGGGAAGCCGCCAACGGCGCCACCGTATTCACTTTGACATCATATTTCATCCCTTCGAGCTTCAGGGTGTTCATGAACCCCACCAGGCCCATCTTGGCCGCGGAATAGTTTGTCTGGCCGAAATTTCCGTACAATCCCGCCGCCGAGGTCGTGAAAATGATCCGGCCGAAGCCCTGCTCTTTCATCCGGGCAAACGCCGGCCGGGTCACATGATAGGCCCCGTTCAGATGAACGTCCATGACGGCCCGCCAATTCTCCGGCTCCATGTTCATCAGGGTTTTATCCCGCAGAATCCCGGCGTTGTTGATCAGGATATCCACCCGCCCGAACTCCCGGATAGCCGTGTCGATAATCGCCTGCCCTCCTTCCGGGGTCGCCACGTTGTCGTAGTTGGCCACCGCCACCCCACCGGAATTTCGGATTTCCTCCACTACCGCGTCCGCGGCCGACATGGATCCCGGACCGGATCCATCCCTGGCTCCGCCCAAATCATTCACCACCACTTTGGCACCCCGCGCCGCCAGCTCCACCGCATAGGCACGCCCCAGCCCCGCTCCCGCGCCTGTCACCACCGCCACCCGGCCGGAAAAGGAAACCTGATCCATCCGGGCCGCTGCACCCGGAACCGGGGCCGCTTTCCAAAAATAGTTGACGAACCCCCGGTTTTTGTCTTCCGAACGTTTGCGGAACATCATCCGCATGGGCAACCCCACCCGAAGCTCACCCAGCTCGCTGTCCGTGAAATCGGCCATGAACCGGCCGCCGCCTTCAAACTGGATCATTCCATACGCGGCCGGAGGATCCACGGACACCGCCAGCAGGTCTCCGGTAAATGTCTTGATCGTTGCCGGAATATCCGAAAACCCATAGTCGTCCTGGGAATGGATTGCCCGGCAGGAAGGGTTGACACAGATATCCATTTTCGGAAACTGGGGTGTTTTACACTCCCGGCATTTTCCTCCCACCAGGCCCAACAGCATCGCATTTTTCCGGTACAGGGTGGTCATAGCGGTCTGCGTGGGAGCTTCCGCCCGAATCCCCATTTCGGTGCGGATCAGGTCCCGAAACTTCAGAAAGCGCAGGTAGTTGTCCGTCGGTTTCCGGTTGGCCAGGGAACCTGCCACTCCGTTTCGTTTCTTCATCCGCAGGATGTGTTCGGTCACGACCAGGTACAGTGCGTCACATCCCTGCCCGAATCCGGCGGCCAGGATCCGGTCCCCGGGACGGGCGGTTTCCAGGGCCGAAATCAACAGCATCAGGCTGTGAGCGGCACCGGTCTCCCCGCACACTTCGTGCAGGTTGCCCACCAGTTTTTCCGGTGAAGCCCCCAGAGCCTGGGCGATTTTGCGGTGCTCGGCCTGGAAAAAGCAGGGAAACGCCAGTTTGTCCACATCTTCCATGGTGATGCCGAGTTTTGTCATCAGCCCGTTGACAGCCTCGGGAATGATTTGGGAATATCCGGCGTCCCGGACCCACCGTTCTTCCCAGACATAGTCGTAGGAATTCCATGCCCCGCGGTAGTGATCCACGAAATCGCGGGAAACGGAATAGGATCCCCGAAACTCGGCGATCACATCCGTATCCCCCACCATTACCGAGGCCGCACCATCTCCGAACCACAGTTCGTAGAAATACGCGGCCCGGGTTTCCCGTTTGTCTGACGCCGTCACCAGAATCTGTTTCTTTTCTCCGCCCCGAACCGCCTCCAGGGCCGTGATCAGGGCCGTGGTTCCGGCCCGCTGGGAAGCCGTGACATCCACAGTCAGAATCTCGGGCCCCAGGTTCAGGGCCGCAGCCACGATCCCCGCGTTCTGTCGGTCTGCAAAAGGCAGCGTGGTGGAGGCCAGCATGATCCCGTCCGGGCGGCTCTTGTCCATGCCGGCCAGACAATCCCGGGACGCTTCCACAGCCATGGTGACGCTGTCTTCGTCCCAATTGCAAAAGGATCGCTCCCCCTGGGCAATCAGGGCAATCGCCGGAGCGAACCAGCCCATCGCCTGAAAAGCGGCCATCCGGCTCAGCCGCTGCCGGGGAATATATGCACCAAACGATGTGATACCGATCATAGAATACGCCTCCGTGTCATCCGGGATGCAGGAACGAGCCGACAATCCATCAGCGGTCGATCCGGAACAGTTTTTCGATCAACTGGGACTTCATGATTTCTCCGTCGATTTTGAGTTTGCCGGAGGTGTACGCCTGCATGGATCCCAGTTTTCCGTTCATCATGGCCAGAAAATCCGCGTCCGTCATGTTCAGGGTACACGTCGGGCTCTCGTGGACACCGGAAACGACGCGGCAGGTCCCGTCCGAGACCGCACAGAACCAGTTCCCTCCCCCCGCTCCGGTAATCCGATACTGGAACACCACCTGGATCCCGGCGGATGCCTCGGGCCGGAACGCCGTCTCCATCTGTTCAAACACGGCAGACACCGAAGTAAATCCCTCTTTTGGGGCACCTGTTTGTTTTTCCCCTGCCGCCTGAGCAGCCGGGGGATTCAGCACAACGGCATAGGCATCCGCAATCTGGTCATTCATCAGACGGTATTCCACCGCGCCGCTCATGGTGGAAATCCGTTCCAGACGGCGCTGGATCTCCTCCAGCGAGGGCACCCGGTCGGCACTTCCGACCACGGCGCCGGGTCCGGTCAGGATCGCGGCCCGGTTGTAACATCCCATACCGGCATTATAAATTTGTCCGGTAACCGGACATTTTTCCGAGCACAACACCAGAACCAGGGGAGAAACATATTCCGGCTTCATCCGGGCGAACATCTCCGGCGGCGTCACGTCCTCGGTCAGGCGAGATGCCGCCAACGGCGCCACCGTATTCACTTTGACATCATATTTCATTCCCTCGAGCTTCAGGGTGTTCATAAACCCCACCAGGCCCATCTTGGCCGAGGAATAGTTGGTCTGACCGAAATTTCCGTACAATCCCGCCGCCGATGTCGTGAAAATGATCCGGCCGTAGCCCTGCTCCTTCATGCGGACAAACGCCGGCCGGGTCACATGATAGGCCCCGTTCAGATGAACGTCCATGACGGC
>CAZTKB010000106.1:0-11138 GCA_964614125.1 uncultured Desulfobacterales bacterium
AAATCCGACACGAATCCCCTGAAGGGAATTTGTATGTAACAGGCGTTCCTACGGGCTCCCCGGCCGGCAGCGCATCCCCTCTTCCCTTGCGGGCTGGATGAGCGGTAACAATTTTTCCCCTTCACCCTGGTGGGGGAGGGCAGGGTGGGGGGGAATCAAAGCGTGACTTTGACAGACCCTGGTCTGGTCATCGATTTGGGGTTGACAGGAGGGTTCCGCTTGTCCTATATATACAGCCGGTCGAGTTCTATCTGAAACCAGTTGGGACGTAATATCCTGATAATAAGGAATTTTCAGAATATAAATGACTTGCAGGAGGTGGAATTATTTTTGATTTTCTCAAAAGTCGAAACAATCTCCAACAGGTTCATGTGGACCGCAGAGATTTTCTGAAACTTGGTGCACTGTTTGCCCTATTCGGATTGGTCCCGGATCCCGTGGATGCAGCGGTCAAACGGAGTATGAAAGCCGCCCACAAAACCCGTTCACTGTCCCGGGCCCTGTATTTTTTCAATCCGCACACCGGAGAAAAACTGGATGTCGCCTACTATACCAAAGGAAGATATTCTCCGGCCGGCCTGAAGGACATCAACCGCATTTTTCGGGACCACCGAACCGGTGATATCAAGCCGATCGATCCCAAATTGCTGGATTGTCTCTACGCATTGTCCAACAAATTGGTCACACCCCGAACCCCTTATCATATTATTTCCGGTTACCGGTCTCCCAAAACCAATGCCATGCTTCGAAGGGAAAGCGGGCATGTAGCCAAAGACAGCTTCCATATCAAGGGGAAGGCGGTGGATATACGGCTTCCCGGGCGTAGCATCGCATCGGTTCGAAATGCGGCCGTCAGTTTGAAAACCGGTGGGGTCGGATATTATCCAGATGATCAGTTCGTCCACTTGGATGTGGGGGAATTCCGCACCTGGTAGCGATTTCACCCTGGAGTCGTTTGGTATCACATACGCGGATCGGAATGGAGGGTTAGTTTTCCGGCACCTGTCTTGGATATGGATCGGTAAGATTCGATTGCCTGCCATAGCGGTAAGTCCCGATCGTAGATATCGTCCCGGAAATGAACGACTCCGGTTTCGTCCACCCAGGCCGTCCAATACAGCAGATGAACCATGATTTCATCCCGGACGTGGACTACCTTGGTTCTGCCGCTCCGGATGGTTCCCACAATCCGCTCCTGATTCCATCCCGGATTGCCGGAAAGGGCGTAGACAGCCAGATCAACCGGTTTTTCGATGCGGATGCATCCTGAGCTGAATCCTCGCAGCGTCCGATTGAACAGATTCCGCTGGGGCGTGTCATGCAAATAGACCGAAAACCGGTTGGGGAACATGAACTTGATTGTACCCAACGCATTGAGAGGGCCCGGCTCCTGCCGCAGCCGGTAGGGGAAATATCCTTCCCGAAAGCGTGACCAGTCCACGGTGACTGGATCGATTTTCTGAGAATTCTCATTCCATCCCGAATAGATCTGAATATTCTGTTGTTTCAAATAATCCGGATTTTTTTTGATGATCGGCAGTTTGTCTTCCACTGCGATTTTTTCGGGGATGTTCCAGTACGGGTTGATTTCCAGGTATCGCAACCGCTCGCTGAACACCGGCGTTCGTCGATAGGCTTGCCCTACCACCACCCGCATGTTCAGAACGGGCTCCCCCTTGTCCACGGCTGTCAGGCTGTAATCGGCGATATTGACGAGGATGTGTTTTTCTCCGAAATCATGCGCCAACCATCGCCATCGTTCCAAATTGACTTCCATCTGACGAACTCGTTCCTCCACGGTGACATTCATCTCCCGGATGGTCCTGGGTCCTATCAACCCGTCCGAATCGATGCCATGCCGATGTTGAAACCGCTTTACCGCGGAAACCAGATCGTCGTCATAGGCAGACGGATGACTGGATGTTGAGGTTGAAATGTCTCCGGTTTTTTGCAGACGGCTACGAATGCGCCGGATCCGGTTTTCGGAACTGCCCGGCCGGATGGTTTCCCCTTCCGGGATAGAGACCCAGCCTCCGGCGTTTTGTATTTCGCGATATTTGCGCAACGCATGACGCAGGCGATAATATCCCGGATGAGAAGGTTTCAGCCGGTCGATCGTTTCGGTTATGGTCCGGCTTTCCACAGCATGGCCAATCTCATCCAGAATATTGCTGTCCGTCTTCAGGGAAAACCACAGCGAATCGATGGTTTCCGGATCCACCCGGCCGTTGGAAAGATGAAAGGAATAGCGAATCAACGCCTCGGTGAGGAGAATATCCAGTTGTACCAGACGCTGGATTCGATCCGTTCGATCCGACGTTTCGGCAACCGGACCAACGCTTTCCAGCAGATCCCGGATCGTGGAAAGATGGTAATCCTCGGGTGCCAACCCATCTTCCTCCGCCGTGTGCAGCAAGGAAATCAATGCGCGGGCTTGATCCCCAATGGGGAATCCGTCTGGTTGAGATTCGATCCATATGGGTTGAAACTGGCGAAAACGGTACACCTCGGAGACCGGATTGTCCTTGTTGGCATCCTCTGCCTCCTGAAATTTTGTAACGGGATTTTCCGATTCCGGGAGAAGCGTGTGTCGAAGGCCGGCAGATACCTCCCGAATCATATCCGATGCAATTGCGTGGGTGCCCAAGCCCCAGAAATAGACACTGAAAACCAATCCGGCGGCAATGGCCAGTTTTATCGCATGGGATCGTGCGATTCGACATCCCTTTCGGTCACCGTTTCGTTGCACTCCAATTCGGTATGTCATATTTTAGTCTAATTTACGCAGTTCGTAGGAGCGGTTACGGAAGAGATCCCCGTCCTTGTCCGGTTTGATTCAAATAATCGGTGGCGGCTTCCATGGCCTTATCGCCGTCCGCGGCATCCACCCACATGATTCCCGGCTCCGCACGAAACCAGGTCATCTGCCGTTTGGCATATCTCCGGGTATCCTGTTTCATCCGTTCTATCGCCTCGTGTAGGCCGGACCGCCCTTCCACATAATCCGCAATGTGGCGGTATCCCAGAGACTTCATGGACGAAAGACTGGAAGAATAGCCTCGTTTCAACAGAAAATCAACTTCCTCGATGAAACCGCCTCGAATCATGGAATCCACCCGTTTATCAATACGCTCATACAATAATTCTCGTTTCCTGAAAAGTCCAATCATTCTCATGGAATATCGAGGCCCTTCCAACTGGTGGCGCCGATGGAAAACGGACATGGGCGTGCCCGTGGATTCATATACCTCTAAGGCTCTTCGGATGCGGTATGCGTCGTTGGGATGGATTCTGGCGGCGGATTCCGGGTCCCTGGATTTGAGTTCCTCATAGACGGCGGCGATTCCCCGCTCCCTCACCCTTCGGGCGATTTGCTCCCGCACGTCACGGGTTTCGGGTTTCAAGGTGAACAATCCATGTCGGAGGGCCCGAATATACAGACCTGTCCCACCGACCACCAACACGGATTTGTTTTGATAGGTGATGGACCCAATGGACTGATCGGCCAGCTCTACATATCTTCTGACGTCGAACGGTTCATCCGGATAAACGACATCGATCAGATGATGTCTGACCGCGGCTTGTTCTTCGGGAGTTGGTTTGGCGGTACCGATATTCATGAACCGGTATACCTGCATGGAATCCGCACTCACAATCTCCGCATCGACGATCTGGGCGACAGATACGGCGGCAGCCGTCTTGCCCGTTCCGGTCGGGCCGCATATCACCAGGATTTCGGGTATGGACTGGGTCGGCATGGATGGACGATTATCTTGTGGCTGGCCATGGGCCGTTTATATTTTCCAGCGTTCCCTCGGAGAAGAACTGGTATACGGAACTTGCGACCGGATCGAACCAAAGGGCTGAGCTACGACGTTTCCCGTACCTGGAATTCCAGGCGCCATTGTCTATCGTCGGTACGGGATATGCACCAGATTTCCAAGGTTCCGATTTCGGTCGCCCGGGTTTCCAGTGCGACTGGAATCAACTCTCCCGGCGTCCCATCCAGCGCCGCTTCGATGCTGACGGCTGGATCGATGTCCTCCTCCCAAGATTCGATGATCTCTCCGGGAAGGTCGGATTTTCGGGTAGCAGAACCCATGAAATCGAATCTGGCCAAAGCTCCGGTAACCAGACCGAATTCTTTTTCCTCGATGGTGAGCCGTGTTCCTTCCTCCATCCCGAATGGTGCGATACACAAGGCTTTAACCGGTTGGGGGATTCCGGGTACGGCCGGCATGGAAGCCGCAATACCGATGTAGTAGGTTTTGTTCAGGCCGCTGCGGATTCGGATGCCTTTTCCATGTCTGGCCATACCGTAATAGACCGCTCCTCGAGCCACGGAACGATCCAGATCCGGAGCCTGCAGCTCCCGGATGGAGGACGATTCGGAACCGTTCTCCCATTGACGCAGGCATTCCATGATCCGGCGTCGAAGCAAGGGGGATTTCATCACCCCTCCATTAAAAAGGACGGCCGTGGGCAGTAGGCGACGATTCGGATCTTTCGAATTTCGGCGGAGAAAATCGGCCAGATGTTTGGTGACGGCCGGATCGGCTTCGTAGGACAGGCCCATTTCCTGGATTCCGATGGTTTTGCGGGTGGAAACCGTGTCAGACCATTCGCAAACCGGAAAAAATCCATCCAGTAGGACACGATGCACCGTATCCGGATCCAATGTTGTTTGAATGGTTCCGGAAATCAACCCTTTTCCTTGCCCGAGAAGGGTGATCGGAAAGCTTCCCGATATGTCGCCGGATAGGATTTTTTCCTTTCCTTTCCGGCAGGCGTGGCTGAGCGTCCTCAGACGGGCGGCGTCCAGACGGATTCCTTTTTCCGCCATGGGTCCAGCCACCGCGTATCCGAGGGCCAGATCCATGTTGTCACCGCCCACCAGGAGATGATCTCCGACCGCGATACGCTCCAGATTCAGTTCCCCATTGGTTTCCCCGACCCGGATCAGGCTGAAATCCGTGGTTCCTCCCCCGATATCACATACCAGAATCAGATCCCCCGGGTGGACCATTTTCCGCCACTTGTCTCCGGAGGAGTCGATCCATGCATAGCAGGCGGCCTGCGGTTCCTCCAGAAGAGTCACGTTTTGAAGCCCCGCCTTTTCCGCGGCTTTTATTGTCAACTCCCGGGCTACGGCATCAAAAGATGCCGGTACGGTCAATAGAATTTCCTGGGACTCCATCCGAAGGCGTTCTTGGATGATGGTTCCGTCCGTTATTGCCATTTCATGGTTCCAGGCATGGACGATATGTTTCAGGATTTCCGCGGAAGCTTCCACCGGAGATCGTTTGAATTCCTTATTTTTAGCCTGCCAGGGCAGAATAGGAGCATTACGGTCCACTTGGGTATGACACAACCAGGATTTGGCGGACGAAATCAGCCGGGTTGGAATTTCCGAACCCCGTTCCCGGGCGAATTCCCCTACGGCGATAGATGGTTGTGAATTCCAGGGGAGTTGGACGGCCTGGTGGGATACATTGTTTTCGTCCGGAATCAACAAGAAACTCGGCAGGGCCTCCTGCCGTCCGATGACTCCCGGGCCGATGAGCTGCGGGATCGGGAAAACGCGGATTTCCGTTTCCCCATTTTCCAGGGAGGTCTCCCGGGTATAGGCGGCGATCGAGTTGGTGGTGCCGAGATCGATGCCGATAATGTATTCTGGTGACGGATTCATAACGGATTTGGTTTTCTGTGGATCATCAGGTTTATCAGTTTGTTCGAACGGCTGCCAGGTAAAATTTGGCGTGGATTCGTCTAGGAAAGTTCCACTTCGGCAGGGGTGATTACGGAAGGATCCGGGTCTCCGGAAAGCTCGGGAACATCGCGTTTTCCAGCTTTCCACCCCTTGTGCCGGACAGCTCCGTGAAAAGGAGGATGGTCTCCCACATTTCCTATCAGTTTGATCATGTCGGCGTCGAAACCCTTGTTCAGTGTGATCGATTCCCCTTCCTCCTGATCCAGAATCGGTTGCGGGCGGATATGACGATCCATGATTTTTCGGCAACTGTCATGGATACTGCGTACGGCGGCGCCGATCTGGGCGTCCTCATAGAGGTCCAGATTTTCCTGGAAAAAATCAACCAGCCTTCCTTCCTGCTGAAACTGACGCAACAGATAAAGAAAAATTCTCCTGTCATGGTTTGCCAGGGCCGAACGGTCCAATGGTATGGGAACGGGGGAAGGGCATTGGGAAGCGGAATCGATATCGCGGATGGGCGGTGTCGAGATGCTCATGGATTGGGAACATCGCCGGTTTACGGAAAAAACCAGCAAGCTGCCCCAGATAACCAGAAAGAGGACGATGGCCGGAAAAACCGAATATATCATGGTATCTGGAAGCGAGCGTATCCAGATATTCACTACGTTGGAGGCCCCCGGGGCTTCCGGAGATTGTGCCAAGTTTATCAATGATTGGGTCAGCCAGGGAAATCCCCAGTAGAAACATGCGGAAACTGCCAGAAACAGGAAAAACAAATAGCGAAGGACAATCCCGGTAACCCGGGGTGACGATGTCTTACGGTTTTTCATCCAACACTCTCCTAGACATACGGAATTTATAGCGAACCAAAAAACCCGATTCGCCTAAAAAAATATCGGCGAAAGGCAAATAGCTGAAACAGGGGATCATCCAGGCTGAATCATAAGGGGGCTCTGTGAACCCTCTTGTTCTGAACGGCATCCTGTGATAGAAAAGAAAACAGGGGCCGGGTTGATTCCGATTTTTATCAGGTAAATCCCCTCGGATTGCCGGTGACCCTCCACAACGACAGCCGCGAAATCGGGAACATCCTTTCATCATGACCGTGGATTATACCCCAAAAATCAAAAATTATACATACCGTTTTGACTTCGAAACGGGTTACCTCGTGAAAAGTCCCTGCCGGGATTGTTCCCGACGGGAAGAGTTGCCGGAATGTATTTCTTGTTGCAACGTGTTGGAACGAATCCACGAAATTTTGGCCACCACCATTCCATGTGGCTGCGGGCGCTCCTGAAACGCCCGCAGTACCTCTTTTTGATTTTTCCCCGGTATCTTTGGGCCGGCCCTCAGGCCTGTCTGTTCCGATTCCACCGATGATGGAAGCCTTCCCCGGGTTTTCCCCCGATGGTTCTTGACGAATCGGTCCGGCCGCTTATCTTCATTCGAAAGAATACCTAACCAAACAATCTATTTTTCACGATTCCCTTTGCGGTGAGGAAAAGCCATGTTGACCGATCAAACTTCCCTGGCCGATATCGAATTCCGGCTGGAATGGAAAAGTACATATGCCATGCATACCGACATATATCATGCCGGCCGCGTCAATTTTTACCGGGATTGTTTTCCCGGAAACCTCTACTCCGAACTGCTCCATCGGGCTCCGGGGGATGTCGTGGAGCGGGACTGCCCGCCCGGCACCATGGTAACCGGTTTCGATCCGCGTAATGAAATGGTGATCCGGCCATCCCAGTTCCATACCAGTTTCGATCCGGTACGGATCACTCTACCGCGGGCCGGAAGGTTTTATCCGAAAGGGATACTGGGAGGAATCGCCAATGTATTTCCCGCCAATATCCAGCCCTTTCGGGTTATCGAACCCGGGAACAGTGGAATACGGATCAGCTTTAACCATCCCTTGTCCTCTTTTCCCCTTCGATTTCGAGCGACCGTCGAGGCCGTGTATGAAAAACCGGTGGATCGAGGGGGAACGTGCATCGATTGGCTGGAGACAGCTTGTACAGGGCCTGGCATGCAGGTTCGTGCGGAGGACCGGCCGACCGATTTTTTTTCTGATGATCCGTTCCTTCGGGATGATGAATCCGATGACGCGGTGTTTTATGCTCGACCCCGAATGGTAAACCACTTGGATGACCGTGCGATTGAAGTGATCCGGGATATGTACGGACAGATCCTGCGTCCGGGCATGCGGG
The DNA here is from genome assembly GCA_964614125.1 of uncultured Desulfobacterales bacterium. Classification (GTDB taxonomy): domain Bacteria; phylum Desulfobacterota; class Desulfobacteria; order Desulfobacterales; family Desulfatirhabdiaceae; genus UBA4064. The sequence continues at coordinate 7,927 of CAZTKB010000106.1, forward strand.
TTCTGGACCTGATGAGCAGTTGGACCTCTCATCTTCCGGAATCCGTGGCGTTGTCGGAGGTGGTGGGGCTGGGAATGAATCGGGAAGAGTTGGCGGCAAACCCCCGAATCAGCCGGTTTATCGTGCAGGATCTGAACCGGGATTCGGCTTTGCCTTTTCCGGACGGCAGTTTTGATGCGGTCATTTGCACGGCTTCGGTGGAATACCTGATTCGCCCGCTGGAAGTGTTTTCCGAGATTTCACGGATTCTGAAGCCGACCGGCGTGTGTGCCATCACGTTTTCCAATCGCTGGTTCCCCCCCAAAGCCATTCAGATATGGAAGTCAATCCATGAATTCGAGAGGATGGGGTTGGTATTGGAATACTTGATCCGGGGAGGGGCGTTCCAGGGATTGCAGACGGTTTCCGTTCGCGGGTTGCCTAGGCCGGCCACCGACAAATATGCCGGGGAACAACGTTATTCGGACCCGATATACCAGATTCGTGCGGAAAAGGCGGGATGATCGTATAAGAAATAAACTTCAGACCGAATGAATCTGGAAATATTCGCGCATCAGCATCTGAATGTCTTCCCATACCTCTCGTTTTTTTTCCGGGTTTCGCAGCAGATAGGCGGGATGGAACGTGGGGATCAGACGGATACCCTGATAGTCGTAAAATCTTCCCCGCAGGCGGGATATCGGAGCCTTGTTATTGAGCAGCAATTGGGTGGAGAATTTCCCCAAGGTACAGATGAATGCCGGTTGGATGCTTTGGATCTGGCGAGTCAGAAACCGGGAGCATGACTCGATTTCATCCGGTTCCGGATTCCGGTTTTCGGGGGGACGGCATTTGACCACATTGCAGATATACACTTTCTCACGGGTCAGCCCCATAGCCTGAATGATCCGGGTAAGAAGCTGGCCCGCTTCTCCGACAAAAGGAATCCCCTGTTGGTCTTCGTCTTTTCCCGGCCCTTCTCCCACAAACATCAGTCGAGCAGCGGGATCTCCGGCTCCGAATACGATATTTCGGCGTTTTTCATGGAGCCGGCAGCGCCGACAATCTCCCATGTCCCGAAGGATATCCTCCAGTGTTTCCCGCCTGGGGCCGGACAGCGTTTTTGACGGCGGTTCTTTCCCCCATCCGGCCAGGATGCGGAGATTGTTTTCGGAAATGGGAATCGCTTTGCATCCATTTTCCTGAAGACGGCGAAGGCTCTGTTGAATTTCATCCAGAAACCGGCTCGGGGGAAGATGCCGGTGGCCGAGACCTTCGTGGTTATCGGAAAAATCGGTCACGGATGCGATCCAGGATGGTATCTGCCAGCTCTTCTTTTTCGGCCATCGGCAAAGGTTCGGCGTTTCCATCCGCATAAAAGAGGGTGATCCGGTTGGTGTCGGCGCCAAAACCGGAATCGGATCCTCCGACGATATTGCCGGCGATCATGTCCAGATTTTTTTCGGCCAGTTTTTGAGTGGCATGGAGCTTCAGGGATTCGGTTTCGGCGGCAAAGCCGACCAGGATCTGACCGGACCTCTTTTTTCGGCCCAGTTCCTTCAGAATATCCACATTGCGGACCATCCGAATATCCATTTCATCAGCGGTCTTTTTCATTTTTTGATCCGCCCGGCTGACCGGACGGTAATCGGAAACTGCGGCGCTCTTGATGACGATATCCATCCGGTCGGCCTCACCCAGAACGGCGGTTGCCATTTCTGAAGCAGACTGCACCGGAATGAACCGGATGCCGTCCGGACATGGAAGAGAGACCGGTCCGGAAACCAAGGCGACCTCAGCGCCGCGCCGTGCAGCTGCACGGGCGATCGCAAACCCCATTTTCCCACTGGAGGGATTGCTGATGAACCGGACCGGATCCAGAAATTCACGAGTCGGGCCAGCGGTGATCAGAACCCGTTTGCCGGTGAAATCCTGGGGAGACAAAAGCCTGAGCAGCTTTTCCAGAATATCCGGTGGTTCTGGCATCCTGCCCGGCCCGCTGTCGCCGCATGCCAGGTCCCCGGCCTGAGGGTCCTGCACGTGAACTCCATATTCCCGGAGCTTGTTCAAATTGCGTTGAACCACCGGATGCCGGTACATATGCGTGTTCATGGAAGGGCATACCAGAACAGGACACGAAACAGCGAGCATGAATGTGCTTAGGGCATCATCCGCCAGCCCGTTAGCAAGTTTTCCGATGATATTGGCTGTGGCGGGCGCGATGACGACCGCATCGGCGGATCTCGCCCAATCAATGTGGCGGATGGTGCCGGAGTCAGTATGTTCGAAAACACTGGAAAAAACCGGTTTGCCGGAAAGTGCTTCCAAAGTCAGCGGTCCGACGAAGCGAGTGGCGTTTTCCGTCATGATGACCCGAACCTCCGCCCCCTGTTTTCGCATCAGACGAAGGAGTTCCACGCTTTTGTAGGCGGCGATACCGCCGCATATTCCCAGAATCAGCTGTTTGTTTTGGAGACCCGCAGATGCCATTTGACCCTGTATGTCGAAAATTCCTGAAAACCAGGAAGGTTATTTAAATAATCCGGAGCCTGAACCCGAGCCGTTCATGGTGGGAGCCACCCAGATTTCCAGGTAGGCCTTGAACCATCCTTCCTTGATATTGATGACGCACCACCGGTTGTCCTTCTGGAACAGCATCATGTTCTTCGGAGACCGGAAAGAACTGATAAACCGCCAATTGTCTTTGGCCATGTTGTTTTCAAAAAACGTGATCAGGGAGGGAAGATCCACCCGCCCTTTAAAACTCAGCACACCGGCGGTGACACCGGAGCTGAGATAGACAAACGATTCTTTCTTAATCAGGCTCATTTCCTTGGGAACCAGTACATCTCCGAAATCATAATACAAAGGGGCCGGTCCGGAAGCGGCGGCAACGGTCGCTGTCTGGCTCCCGCTTTGGGGGGGCGTGGAAGCGCATCCAGTGATCAAAACGGAAATGATAAGGCATGTTATGGAAATGGTTCGGATAGGTGTATGGTAGGGGTTGCGGAACATTTTTCCTCCTGTGGTGGTTAAATTCCTGCGCCGAATGGACAGCAGACTTCTGTGTGTATTTATTCCCCATCTTATCGGAAATGTCAAATCAAAGAAAACGGAAACAGAGGTAAGGAGCTTGCCGTCCGGGGGTGTCCGATCCCGCTTTCCCTTCGGGAAAAGGCGTGACAGGCCACCCCCCGCTCCGGGTTCCCGGATTGGCAAACGGTTGATTGGCC
>CAZTKB010000107.1:0-6478 GCA_964614125.1 uncultured Desulfobacterales bacterium
GTCTTGGCCATCCCCTGCTGGGGGAGAGAGGATGGGCTGCCGGCCAGGGAGCCGGGCGACCCAAAGGTCGTCCCTGAAATCACACGGGGCGGCATTTGGATGAATGCCCGAACAGCTTTCCGGGTTTCATGAACCCGGTGATATAAAATGTTGACAACCGGACCGTTCTATTATAAAAAACTCCATTCATGAGCGGGTATAGCTCAGCTGGTAGAGTACAAGCTTCCCAAGCTTGGTGTCGCGAGTTCGAATCTCGTTGCCCGCTCCACTACCGGTCTGATGAACCGTACCACATGCAGAAGGACGTGTTCTGTTTTTCAGGTGAGTGGTCAACCGAAGATAAATTCATTTTCAACTGGTTTGTTTGCATGATCTGACTTTGATTTTTCAGTCCACTTCATTCTGCTGGGAGGAGAAACGGGCAAAAGCCCGTTTTTTCTTTTTAGGAGATTTCAGACGTGATCATACGCGAGCGGAAAACCGAAAAAAAACGGAAGCCGGAAAAACCACGAACCCGTATTTCTCCCGAAATCGCGGCCGAGGTCATTCGCCGGGTAGAAGCCCTGGCGGAGCCTTTGTGTACTGCGGAGGAAATGGAACTGGTTCACGTCGAATATCAAAGGGAGCCCGTCGGCGTGGTTCTTCGGATATATATCGACAAGCCGGGGGGCGTCACACTGAACGACTGCGTACACATCAGCCGCCAACTGAATGATTTGCTGGAAGTACACCTGGAGACAGCAGGTGTCTACAGCCTGGAGGTGTCCTCTCCCGGGCTGGACAGACCCCTTTCCAAACTTCAGGATTTTGACCGGTTCAAGGGGCATTCGGCTAAGATCAAAACCCGTCGGCCAATCGACGGACAACGGAATTTTTCTGGCGTTCTGGGAGGGGTGACCGACGAAGGGATCACGTTGTTGTCCGGCCCCAAAACAGTGATCATCCCCCATGAGGAAATCAGCCGGGCCAATCTGGTCAATTATAACGGAGAAATCTGATGCTCATTACCGATATCAAACGAATTGTCGAACAGGTAAGTCGCGACAAGGGAATCGATCGGGATATCCTTATCAAAGCGCTGGAAGAAGCCATTAAATCCGCCGCCAAAAAAAAATATGGAAACAAGGTTGATCTGGAAATCCATTACAATCACCAGAACGGGGAAATCGAGGTCTTTCAGTTCCGTGAAGTCACCGAAGTCGTGGAAGACCCGGAAACCCAGATCAATCTAGCCGAAGGCCGTCTGCTTGACCCGGAATGTGAGATAGGTGACAGCCTGGGAACCCGGATGGAAATCCACCAACTCGGCCGGATCGCCGCCCAGTCAGCCAAGCAGGTGATCATTCAGAAAATGAAAGAAGCGGAACGGGTGGCCGTATACGACAATTTCATCGACCGAAAAGGGGAGATCATCAATGGAATCGTCCAACGGATCGATCATGGCGATATTGTGGTCAATCTGGGCCAGACCGAAGCCGTTCTCAAGGTGGATCAGCAAATCCCCAAGGAATCCTATCGGCGGGGCGACCGAATCCGTGCCTATATCATGGATATTCATCAAAAAGATGCCAAAGGTCCCCAGATTCTATTGTCACGGACCCACCCCAATTTCCTGGTCAACCTCTTCAAAACAGAAGTTCCGGAAATCAGCGAAGGAGTCGTCCAGATCCGGGGAGCGGCCCGCGAGCCAGGTGTCCGGGCCAAGATTTCGGTAACTTCCCAAGACTCGGATATCGATCCGGTGGGAGCCTGTGTCGGTGTGAAAGGCAGCCGTGTGCAGAACGTGGTTCAGGAACTGCGGGGCGAAAAAATCGACATCATTCCCTGGCACGTAGATCCGGCCCGCTTCGTGTGCAATGCATTGGCCCCGGCCCAGATCACCCGGGTGATCATCGATGAGGCCAACCATTCCATGGAAGTGATCGTTCCGGATGAATATCTGTCCATCGCCATCGGGAAAAAAGGCCAGAACGTCAAGCTGGCATCCAAGCTGACCAGTTGGAAACTGGATGTCAAAAGCGAACAGCAATACCGCGACTCTTTGGAAAGCCATTTGCTGGCCCTTGCCTCCCTTCCCGGAGTTGGATCAGAACTCGCTGAAATTCTACATAAAAAAGGTATGATCACGGTCGATGACCTTTGCCATGCCACCGAAGAGGACCTCATGACCATCGCCGGGATCCAGCCGGAAGCGGCCAGAGGGATCATCGAGGAAGCCAAATTAGCGGCGGCCAAAGGCAAGCCCAGAAAATCCAGAGAACCCGGAATTCAGACGGATCGGGAAAGTCGCCGTGTCGTTCCGGACGATTCCAACGGTGTGTAACCATTATCATTGAAGGGGGATAAATGGCAAAGATCAGAGTCTGTGAACTTGCCAAGGATCTGAATGTTTCCACCAAGGTGCTGTTTGACCGGTTGAAAAGCCTCCACATTGAGGCCAAAAGCCATCTCAGTTCTTTGGAGGACGAGGATGTCGTCCGGGTCCGTGACAGCTTTTTGGGTTCTCAGCAACCGGCCGAGGTCAACCGGCCCACCGTGATCCGCCGAAGACGGGAAAGAGTGGAAATAGAGCCGGCCGCCGAAACGCCGGAATCGGTCGAAATCCAACCGTCGGCGCCCCAGTTTCCCGAGACACTGGAATCTTCGGAAACCTTTGCCGAGAAGGGCCCCTCGGACATGGAGGAAACCCCTGAACCAACCGAATTCATTGAGCCGCCAGCCGAATCGGTTCCATCGGGAGAATCGGAAACCGTGAAAACCGAACTTTCCCCGGAAGCCCCGGAGAAAGTCATTCCGGAACCCATACCCCCGGTCCCGGAAAAAATTCCGGAAGAAGTTCCAGCGGAGTCTCCCGCTCCACCGGAAACAGCGGTTTCAGAAGAAAGCCGGCCGGATCATACCGCCGATGTTGCCCCCCCTGCAACGGAAGCGGAACCAGTTTCGCCCCCACCGACGGCCATGGAACCCGAGATGAAAGCCGAAAGGGAACCGGAACCTGAAGCCGTGACACCTTCTATCGAACACCTTGAACCCGAAGCCGATGCGGTTTCAGCAACTACCCGAGCGGAAAAACCCGGTAAAAAGAAAAAGAAACAGAAAAAGGACATGCCCGCCCGGATTATCGCTTTACCTCCGGCCGCCCCGGAAGTCCCGCCTTCTGAGGAGGTCCCAAAGGAAACAGTCTCCGCTGAGGAGCCAACTCCAGCCAGGGGCCCCGATAGAATGGACACGGTTGATGTTCGAAAGCCGGTGGGCAAACCCGAAACATCTCCGGAAGAAACAACTGATACGGCCGCCAAGGACAAAAAGAAAAAGAAATCCCCCAAGGAGTTGGAAGACGAGGCGGAAATCCGCCGGCTTGCCAAAAAGAAACCCGGGTTCCGGAAAAAAGAAGTCGTCGAGGGCGCCGATTTATACTCGGAATCAGGAAGAAACCGAAAACAAGGCAAAAAAGGCGGAAAATCAAAAGCGGCACCAGTGCCCCAGAAGCCGGTTCCGACCGTACCCAAAGCCATCAAAAGACGGATCCGGATTGACGAAACAATCGTATTGTCCGATCTGGCCAAACGAATGGGCATCAAAGCCAGCGATATCATTGTAAAACTGATGGGAATGGGGGTGATGGCCACGGTCAATCAATCCCTGGATTTCGACACCGCCGCACTGGTCGCCGCGGAATTCAGCTATGAGGTTGAACGAGCTTCTTTCGAGGAGGACACCCTGATCCGGGTCGAGGAGGGAGATCCCTCCAAAATGATCGGACGTCCCCCGGTCGTTACCATCATGGGGCATGTCGACCATGGAAAAACATCTCTGCTGGATGTCATCCGTAAAACCCGGGTGACGGAAGGAGAAGCCGGCGGCATCACCCAGCACATCGGGGCTTATCACGTCACCACCGACCGCGGGCACATCGTGTTTCTGGATACCCCCGGGCACGAGGCGTTCACGGCCATGCGTTCCCGTGGAGCTGGAATCACCGACCTGGTTGTCCTGGTTGTGGCCGCTGATGATGGGGTGATGCCCCAGACCCTGGAAGCGATCAACCATTCCCGGGCCGCGAATGTCCCGATTATCGTCGCGGTAAACAAAATGGACAAGCCGGGGGCCGAACCCGACCGGATTCTCCGGGAACTGGCCGACGCCGGCCTGGTTCCGGAAGATTGGGGCGGAGACACGATGTGTGTGCGCGTATCGGCCAAAGCCAAAACCGGCATCGACGACCTCCTGGACCGAATCCTGTTACAGGCGGAAATTATGGAACTGAAGGCCGATCCGGATCGTCTGGCTTTCGGCCATGTCGTGGAAGCCAAGCTGGATTCAGGCCGAGGCCCGGTCGCCACGGTTCTGGTGCAGCAGGGAACTCTCAAAACCGGAGACCCGATCGTCTGCGGCATCCATTATGGGAAGGTTCGCTCCTTGTTGGATGACCGAGGCGTTCAGGTGGAATCCGCAGGCCCATCGATGCCCGTGGAAGTGATCGGTCTTTCCGGGATTCCGATCGCGGGAGATGAGTTGATCGCCCTGTCGGATGAAAAAGACGCCAGAAACGTCAGCATGCACCGCTTCCAGAAACAACGGGCCAAGGAACTGGCCAAGACCAACCGGCTCAGCCTTGACAAGCTTTTCGAGAAAATGAAGGAAGGCGAGGTCAAGGATCTGAACATCATCATCAAGGCCGACGTCCAAGGCTCCATCGAGGCCCTTTCAGACTCGCTGGTCAAACTGTCCAACGAAGAGGTCAACATCAACATCGTCCATGCCGGAGCCGGAGCGATCACCGAATCGGATGTCTCGCTGGCGGCCGTATCCAATGCCATCATCATTGGTTTCAACGTGCGACCCACCGCCAAGGTTCAGACCATGGCCGCGGATGAGCATGTGGACATGCGTTTTTACAACATCATTTACAATGTAATCAAGGATGTCAAGGACGCTATCGTCGGGATGATGAAGTCCACTTTTGAGGAGCGGATTCTGGGAAGAGCGGAGGTCCGGGAGGTATACAACATCCCCAAGATCGGAACCATCGCCGGATGCTATGTTCTGGATGGCAAAATCCAACGAGGACGCTCTGTCCGAGTGGTACGGGATGGAATTGTCGCGTTTGAGGGAAAAATCGGCAGCCTGAAACGGTTCAAGGATGATGCTCGGGAAGTCGCCGCCGGATACGAATGCGGTGTTGGTATCGAAAATTTCAACGATATCAAACAGAACGATATTTTGGAGTGTTTCTACCTGGAAGAATTGAAACCGGAAATGGAGTAAATCACGGGAGGGAACATGGTGATCGGCTATGGAATCCTGACATTGCGGCTTCACGGCTGCCACTCCCTCAAGGAAAAGCGTTCGGTGGTCAAATCCCTGATCCGGCGTACCCAGAATCATTTCAATGTGTCGATCGCGGAAGTCGCCGACAACGACATCCATCAGAAAGCGCAAATCGGTTTCTCCCTCGTGGGAAATGACCAGAGGAGGGTCAACTCCCAGATGGACAAACTGCTGGAATTTGCCGATGAATGGGATTCGGCGGAAATTGTAGACAGTGAACTGGAGATCATGGTGTTATGAAAACATATGCCCGAAAGGACCGGGTGGAAGTGGAAATCCACAAAATCATTTCCGGAGCCCTGCAACGGGACATCAAGGATCCGCGTCTGGAAATGGTCACCATCACCGGTATCAAGATGTCCCCGGATCTTCGGAACGCGCGGGTGTTTTTTGTCACCAGCAAAGGGAAGATCAGCAGTGAAGACGCCAAGCAGGGATTTCTCAGCGCCATGGGCTTCCTTAAGCACACCATTTCCCGTCAACTAGACCTCCGATATATGCCGCAACTGAGTTTTTCCTACGACGAATCTTTCGACTACGGGGATCGAATCGATAACATGCTCAAAAGTTTGGTTACGACCAATGGATCAGATCATCAACCACTTGAATAGGGGTAGTCGTATCCTGGTCGCTTCTCACACCGATCCGGACGGTGATGCCATCGGCTCCCTGATCGCGACCGGATTGGCCATGGAGATTCTCGAAAAACAGGTTTTTTTTTATAATGAGAGCCCTATCCCCGCCGTGTACCGGTTTTTGCCCGGGGTGGATCGTGTAACCGGATACCTGGAAAAGGACACTGATTTCGATACGGCGATTATTCTGGATTGCGGGGATATTCATCGGGTAGGAGCGGCCGTCGAAACCATCGAAAAAATACCGGTGATCATTAATATCGACCATCATGTCACCAACACCCGGTTCGGCACTTGTCAATGGATTGACACCAACGCTTGTGCCACCGCCGAAATCGTCTTCCGCCTGATGGAAGCCATGCATATCCCGATTTCCGAGGAAATCGCGACTTGCATTTATACCGGCATCCTGACGGACACCGGATCGTTTCGATTTTCCAACACCAACCAGGCCGCCTTCCATATCTGTGAACGAATGATCCGGCTGGGAGTAAACCCCTCCCAGGTCGCCC
>CAZTKB010000107.1:6488-10918 GCA_964614125.1 uncultured Desulfobacterales bacterium
CATGTATATGGAACCTATTCGCTGGGGCGGATCAAGCTGCTGAACCGGGCGCTCGATTCCATAGAGATATCTAAAAACGGGAAAGTTTCCATGATGTCAGTGACCCGGGCCATGCTGGAAGAAACCGGGACCCAGCCGGAGGATGCGGATGGACTGATCAATTATGCCAAGCGGATTCAAGACGTCCGGGTCGCGGTTCTGATTCAGGAACAAATCGGAAACTATACCGGAAACCATGGCAGAAACTACCATGTCAGCCTTCGATCGGATGGATCAGTCGATGTGGCGGCGATTGCGTCATGCTTTGGAGGAGGCGGGCACCACAGTGCAGCCGGCTTCACCATTCGATGCAAACTTTCGGATTTGAAATGCCAGATTTGCGAATTGACCGACTGTCTGTAACCAACCGGCTTTCGGCCGAATGCCGGGATGATATCCCCCATGGCCATTGATGGAGTTTTGATCATCGACAAACCGGAGGGACTTTCTTCGGCCAGGGTAGTGGCGATTGTCAAACGGGAGTTGCAGGCACAGAAGGTCGGACACGCCGGAACCCTGGATCCTTTTGCCAGCGGGGTTTTGGTCTGCTGTGTCAACCGGGCGACCCGGCTGAACCGTTTTTTTCTGCACGATCGGAAATCGTATGCCGCGGAACTTATTCTGGGTGTCGAAACTGACACACAGGATGCGACCGGAACCGTTCAGGCCATCCATCCGGTTCCCGACGATATCGAAGCCAGGCTGGCATCCTGCCTGCCCGAGTTCGTCGGAAAGGGGGAGCAGGTTCCACCGGCTTTTTCCGCGCTGAAGCACCAGGGGGTTCCTCTGTACCGCCTGGCCCGAAAAGGCATTCATATCCGGAAACCGGCCAGGCAGATCGAGATCACCCGGATTCAGATCTTGGATATCCGGCCTCCCACGGTTCGGATCGAGGTGGACTGCACGGCCGGAACTTATATTCGTACCTTGGCATCGGACATCGGCAGGCGCTTATCGTGCGGGGCGCATCTGTCGGCCCTTCGCCGACTGACCTGTTCAGGGTTTTCCATCTCACAGGCCGTGGGCCTGGAGGAATTTCGGAATCTGGCCCAGGCCGGAGCCATCGAATCCGTTTGGATATCCATGAACGACGCTCTGGGGGAGATGCGGGCGGTAGTCGCAGATAAAGCTTTGACGGATAAACTCAGATATGGCAATATACTGCATCCTTTTGAACTGCCGCTGTTCGTCCAAACCGAACGGTTTGTCAAATTGGTCGACAACGATCAAAATTTACTGGCTGTCATCAGATTCAATCCAATGACCGAACGGATTGAATATCATGGAAATATGACTTGAACTCCCGCCGGACACCGGCCGGCGCTGGAGATCCGGCGGCCGCGGCCGCGCACCATCAACGTTTATTTGGAAATTGGAGGTTGTATACGTGGTTCTGACATCCGATAACAAGAAAAAACTGATCGATCAATTCAAGCTCCACGATTCGGACACCGGGTCCCCCGAGGTGCAGGTCGGTCTGCTGACCCATCGAATCGCCTATCTGACCGATCATCTCAAGGTCCACAGCAAAGATCATCATTCCCGCAGGGGCTTGCTGATGCTGGTCGGAAAGCGCAGAAGACTGCTCAACTATGTAAAAAACAAAGACATCCAGCGGTACCGGAATATTATCGAAACCTTGGGGTTACGAAGATAATTCCTTCCCCGCAAACAAAACCTGTCTGGGTCAACGTCCCGGCGCTCCGGAACGAAATTCAGGAGTTCATCACCGTATCCGGCAGTGTTCGAGCAACCGAAAGGATTCGGTATGCATGGATATCTGCGGTTTTGCGCCGGGATGGCAGGGGATGGATGGCAAAGGCCCCCCGCTGGATGGCATCACAATAAGGACTGAGGAATGGAATACAAATTAGAAGCATTGCTTGGGGATCACCAGCTGACCATCAGCACCGGAAAAGTCGCCAAACAGGCATCCGGATCGGTCTGGGTGCAATACGGCGAAACGATTGTCATGGTCACGGTGGTGGCCGCAAACGAACCGATGCCTTCCCAGGATTTTCTGCCACTGACAGTCGAATACCTGGAAAAAATCTATGCGGCCGGCAGAATCCCCGGGAACTATTTCCGCCGGGAAATCGGCAGACCCTCGGAAAAAGAAATTTTGACATCCCGCCTGATCGACCGCCCGATCCGCCCCCTGTTTGAAAAAGGTTTCTTCTGTGAAACACAGATCATCGCCACGGTCCTGTCGATGGATCCAGAGCATGATCCCGATGTGCTGGCCATGATCGGCGCCTCCGCGGCCCTGGTGATATCCGATATCCCCTTCAACGGGCCGATCGCCAGTTCCCGGGTATGCCGTATCGACGGTCGTCTGGTCGTCAATCCCCCCCGTTCCCTGGAAGGAACCGGCGATATCAACATCATCGTCGCCGGATCCAAAACCGGAGTGGTCATGGTGGAAGGCGGAGGAAATGTCGTCAGCGAAGCGGACATGGTGGAAGCCATTTATTTCGGCCACCAGGCCATCCAGCCGATCATCGAGCTGCAGGAAAAACTTCGGGACCTGTGCGGGAAGCCCAAAAGACCCGCAGTTTTGAAAGCAGCCGACGCCGGACTGGTGCAGCAAATCCGCGAAGCCGCGGCCGCAAGCCTGCGTCAGGCCATACTGATCCCAACGAAGACGGAACGCTACGCCGCCATTCGGAACGTCAAAAAAGCGGTGTTAGAAGAGCTGGGCCCCGAGACGGCCGATCGGAAAAGCGAAATCGGAGATATTCTGCACGACCTGCAATCCGAAATCTGCCGCAATCTGATTCTGACCGAAGGCCGTCGGATCGACGGCCGGAAATTTGACGAGATCCGCCCGATTCACTGCGAGGTCGGCGTCCTTCCCCGGCCTCATGGCAGCGCACTGTTCACCCGTGGTGAAACCCAGGTATTGGGTGTTTTGACCCTGGGATCAGGCCAGGATGAGCAGCGGGTTGAAACTCTGATCGGCGAGGAATCCAGACCCTTCATGCTCCACTACAATTTCCCGCCGTTCAGTGTCGGAGAGGTCAAACGTATTTCCGGCCCCAGCCGCCGTGACATCGGTCACGGAGGGCTTTCCACACGCGCCATCGAGCGAATCCTTCCGGACAAGGAAATTTTTGACTATACCATCCGTCTGGTCTCCGAAGTCCTGGAATCCAACGGTTCCTCTTCCATGGGTACGATCTGCGCCGGCACGCTGGCGCTGATGGACGGAGGTGTCCCGATCAAGGCTCCTGTGGCCGGCATCGCCATGGGCTTGGTCCACGAAGGCGACCAGATCGCCATTCTTTCAGATATCCTGGGAGATGAGGACCATACCGGCGATATGGACTTCAAAGTGGCCGGAACCAGCGAAGGCATCACGGCGTTGCAGATGGATATCAAGATCCAGGAACTGCCACGGACCATTTTGGAAAAAGCCCTCTCCCAGGCACGGGAAGGCAGGATGCACATTCTGGGAAAAATGCGGGAAGCCCTGGAAGGCCCGCGTCTGAAAATTTCACCCCATGCGCCGGCGATCACGACCATCAAGATCAATCCGGACAAGATCCGGGATATCATCGGACCAGGCGGCAAAATGATCCGCTCGATTCAGAGCGAAACCAACACCCGCATTGAAATCGACGACTCCGGTACCGTGAAGATTGCAGCCCTGTCCAAACAGGACGGAGACGCAGCCATCCAGTTGATCAACGGGCTGGTCATGGAAGCGGAAGTCGGAAAGGTTTACGACGGAACGGTCGTCAAAATCACGGATTTTGGCGCTTTCGTTCAGATTCTGCCGGGAACGGACGGTCTGGTTCATATTTCCCAGCTTTCCACGCGCCGGGTCACCCACGTGTCCGACGTGGTGAAAGAAGGAGAAAAGCTTCGGGTGAAAGTGCTGGAAATTTCCCGTGACGGAAAGATTCGGCTCAGCCACAAGGCGGTTTTGGAAGAAGGATTGTAATGGAGGTACAGCAAACCGTTCTGGGAAACGGAGTCCGAATCCTGACCATGGGTATGCCTCATATGCATTCCGTTTCCATGGGAATTTGGGTGAACGCCGGCGCCCGGGATGAGTCGGATGCGGAAAACGGGTTGTCCCATTTCATTGAGCACATGATATTTAAGGGAACCCCTACCCGGTCCGCCTACGATATCGCCCGTGCCTTCGATGCAATCGGAGGATACTCCAACGCATTCACTTCAATGGAAACAACCTGTTTCCACGCACGGGTGATGGACAGCCATCTGGACATCATGACAGACATTCTATCGGATATTTTCCTCAACTCTCTGTTCGCCCAGGAGGAAATTGACCGGGAGCGTCCCGTCATTCTCCAGGAAATCGGAATGGTGGAAGATACTCCAGAAGAATACGCCCAACTGATGGCCGGACGCACTCTTTGGGG
>CAZTKB010000108.1:0-10797 GCA_964614125.1 uncultured Desulfobacterales bacterium
GGAATAGGTCCCCCGTTCCGGCTTTCCGGCGGGAAGGCTGGTACCTCCTTGGAGGCTGGGGCAGGGCCAATAATTTTTCACCTTCACCCTGGTGGGCTGGGGGAGGGCTGCCAATTGTTTCCCTCCCCACTGGTGGGGGAGGGTCAGGGTGGGGGGGTAAAAGCGGGACAACCATCCCGCTTTCCGGCTGGTTTTCTGTCGGGAAACGGGCATTCAGGTGTTCGTCCGTGTCTGTCCATCATGTCCATTTTGTCCTCTGCAACTCAGTCCGGCTTGCTGATAACAGGAAAGCCGATAAGCCGGAGCGGGGCACAGTACTTGGACGGATCCATGCACCCCATCGACGATCATATTGACACCGAAAGTGTTTCCCATTAGAATAATTGGCCATCCGACAACCGCTTCCACCGGAGGAACCGTTCCGTGTATTCCAAAATTCTTGTCCTGCGTTTTCCCCAGACCGAAGTGCAGCGCCCTATCGTATGCAGCCTGGCCAGGGACTATGACCTGATATTCAACATTTTAAATGCCCAGATTCTTCCCCGCAAGGAAGGTATCATGGTCCTGGAGTTGAGCGGTGCCCGCAAAAACTTTAAGGAGGGCGTCAAATACCTGAAGGATCAGGGCGTTCACGTTCAAAACGCTTCCCAAGACATCAAACGGGATTCCAACCGGTGCACACATTGCGGAGCCTGTACCGCTGTCTGCCCCACCGGAGCTCTGTCCATTCAGCGGCCTGAAATGATTGTCCATTTCGATGAGAGCAAATGTTCGGTCTGCGAGTTATGCATCAGTGCCTGCCCGGTTCGGGTCATGTCCGTCCGGCCCACCAACCAGATATTTTTTGAATGAATTTCCGTTTCGCCGTGGCGTTGAGCGGCGGCGTAGACTCCCTGGTCGCCGCATTCCTGTTGAAAGGGCAGGGCGTTCCTGTCGTAGGAATTCATTTCCTGACCGGATTCGAGCCGGCGGGGCGTTCCACATCCGTGGAATCCTACCTGGCTGAACAGTTGCATATCGATGTCGTGACCGTCGATATACAGCAGGAATTCCGACGGCATGTAATCGACTATTTCGTCCAGACTTACCGGGACGGAAAAACCCCCAACCCCTGTCTGGTCTGCAATCCGGTCATCAAATTCGGCGTTTTGTGGGAGGCCGCCCGAAAACTGGGTGCCCAATGGCTGGCTACAGGACACTATGCCCGGATACGGCGGGATGATACCGGCCGCTGCCACCTGCTGGCCGGCGTGGACCGGCAAAAGGACCAATCCTATTTCCTGTCCCGCATGACCCCTAAGAATCTGGAACACGCGGAATTCCCTTTGGGGGGAATGACCAAGGCACAAGTTGTGGAGATCGCCCGGGCCAACGGACTGATTCCGTACGGTACGGACGAAAGCCAGGATGTCTGCTTTGTTCGGGGCATGGGATACGAGGAATTCCTTCGGAAAGAGGGGGGGCTGGTTCCGGAACCCGGACCGATCGAGGATGTGAACGGCAGGGTTCTGGGGAGACATTCCGGGCTTCACCGGTTCACCGTGGGGCAGCGCCGGGGCATCAACTGCCCGGCGGCCCAGCCGTATTATGTCATCCGGCTCGAACCCTTGTTTCGCCGACTGATCGTGGGACGGAAAGAGGATTTGGTTGCCGGGGAATGCCGGGTGACGGATATCAACTGGATCGAGGATGCCCCGGCCGGGCCCGTGGAAATCGATGTCCGGTTGCGATACCGGCATAGCGCGGTCCCGGCGATCCTGACTCCGGAGCACGGGGGCCGACATGCCCATCTTCGTTTCCTTCACCCCCAGTCCGCCGTAACTCCGGGGCAGGGGGCGGTGTGGTATGTGGGAGAAACCCTCTGGGGCGGCGGATTCATCGAAACCGGTCAGGTGTCGTGTACCACCTGAAATCCGGATTCCTGCAGGGCCTGTTCGATCCCTTCCGTTTTCATGGCCTTAACCCGAAACGAATAGACCTTCTCGCAGGCTGGTGAGGCCGACATCCCAATGTGGACGATTTCTCCGCCGTTGCTCTGAATGATTCCCGCCACCCGATTGAACTCCTCCGGCTGGCATCCGATGCGGACGTCGATCCGGGAACCCGAGGTCAGAATTCCCATCATGTCGATAAACGCCCGAAGTAGATCTGATTCTGTTATGATTCCAACAACTTTACGGTTTAAAACCACCGGCATGCCGCCGATCTTGTGCTCATAGATCAGCCGGGCCGCACTTTCGATATCGTCGTCCGGGCCAACCGTAATCGGGTCCGGAATCATGAGATCCGTCAGGTTCAGGTCGCTGACCATGGCCGGAATCAGTCCCTGTTTGAGATCCGCCAAGGTTACAAACCCTTGCAGCACCTTGGATTTTCCCACTACCGGCAGGTGTCGGATACCGTTGGCCTTCATCAATTGAATGGCGTCTTCAATGGAGGTTTTCCGGGTGACGGTGATCGGGTCGGGAATCATCAACGATTTGATTTTCATTCCGGATGCTCCTTATGGAATCGTTAGGAGTGAACAGGCACATACGAACACAGCGGTTCCTCCGCCATGTAATCTCCGGTCGCCTCGTACGCTCTGGCCCGGCACCCGCCGCAGACCCTGCGGTATTCGCATGCCCCGCATTTTCCTTTCAGCTTATCATAATTTCGCAGATTCAGAAATATAGAAGAATGGTTCCAGATTTCCGGAAACGGCTGCCGGGTGACATCTCCGCAGGGGAGGTCCAGAAAGCCGCAGGGCTGAACAATACCCCGGTGGGAGATGAAACAGAACCCGGTCCCTCCCAGGCATCCCCTTGTGACCGCATCCAGGCCGTGGGTCTGAAAGGTCACGGTCCGGCCCTCTTCCCTGGCTCTCTGGCGGAGAATCCGGTAGTAGTGTGGTGCGCAGGTCGCCTTGAGCATGAGCGGGGTCTTGTCCCGCTGGTCATAAAACCAGTTCAGGGTTTCCTCGTATTGATCCGCGCTGATGGCCTTGTCCGCAATGTATTTGCCGCGGCCGGTCGGAACCAGAAGGAATATGTGATGGGCCACCGCTCCCAATGATACGGCCAGTTCCTGAATAGCGGGGATCTGTTCCAGGTTGCTCTGGGTGATGGTGGTGTTGATCTGAAACTCGATTCCCGCTACCTGGGCATGCCGGATTCCTTCCAGGGCGGAACCGAAAGCGCCCGGAACCCCCCGGAACTCGTCATGGAACAAAGCGGTGGAACCGTCCAGGCTGATGCTGATCCGCTGGATTCCGGCCTCGGCCATCCGGCGGGCGGAGGATTCGGTGATCCGGGTTCCATTGGTTGCCATGACCATTTTCAGCCCCTTGGAATTTCCATACGCCGCCACGTCGAGGATATCAGGGCGCAGCAATGGTTCTCCCCCGGTCAGTATTACGATGCAGGATCCGACCTCCGATATTTCGTCCAAAAGCCGGAAACAGGCATCGGTTTCGAGTTCTCCGTCGTATGGACCGTTGGTGGCGGCCGCGCGGCAATGTACGCAGTTCAGGTTGCAGTTACGGGTGATTTCCCAGGCGACCAGGCGAAGGGTGGACCCTCCGGGAGGATCCGCGGCCGACCGATCGGTTGATCCGGAGTGGGGATGAGAATGTGTCATGCGTGTTTCCTGATCTGTCGGGCGGCGTCCATGGCGAAGTAAGTCAGAATCAGGTCAGCTCCCGCCCGATGAATGGCGGTCAGGGTTTCCATCATCACACGGGGGCCGTCCAGCCATCCCATTTGTTCTGCGGCCCGGATCATGCTGTATTCTCCACTGACATTATAGGCGGCAACGGGAAGATCGATCTCCTGGCGAACCCGATAAATGACATCGAGATAGGCCAATGCCGGCTTGACCATGATGATGTCCGCTCCTTCCTGAATGTCCATGGTAACCTCTCGGATGGCCTCCTGGGCATTGGCGGGATCCATCTGATAGGTTCTTCTGTCTCCAAATTTGGGTGCGGAATCCGCAGCCTGACGAAACGGACCGTAAAAAGCGGAACAGTATTTTGCGGAATAGGCCATGATGGGCACATGGCTGAAACCGGATTCATCCAAACCCTCCCGGATTTCCGCTACCCGGCCGTCCATCATATCGGATGGAGCGACCATGTCGGCGCCGGCCCGGGCGTGAGAAATTGCGGTTTTGGCCAGCAGATCCAAGCTGGCATCGTTGTCAATAACCCCGTTGTCCACGATTCCACAATGCCCGTGGTTCGTGTACTGGCACAGGCAGACATCCGTAATTACCATCAACTCCGGCAGTTTATCCTTGATTGCCTTGACGGCTCGCTGGACGATTCCATTTTTGGCGTAGGCGGCCGTTCCCATCGGATCCTTATGATCCGGGACTCCGAACAAAATAACGGCAGGGATTCCCAGTTGGAAAATTTCCTGGCATTTTTTCAGCAGTTTGTCGATGGAAAGCTGGTATTGGTCGGGCATGGAGGGAATGGGGTTTTCCACTCCCTTGCCTTCGACGACAAAAAGCGGCATGATGAGGCTGTCCACCTTCAGCACGGTCTCCCGGGTCATTCGCCGGAAACCTTCGGTTTGTCTCAATCGCCTGGGGCGGTATTCAGGGAATATCATGGGTTTATCCTCCCGGATGGTTGCGGGTCGGCGGTTATTTCCTCGTCTGTCAAATAGCAGGCGGGATCCGGTGCCCAGATGTCTCCGGTCAACGCTTCCGCCCGAACCCGGAAGTTGCCGCCGCAGATGTCCAGCCAACGGCAACGGGCACACCGGCCTTTCACATGCAATTTCTTTTCTTTTAGCTGTTTCATCAACGGGTTGGAGAGGTCGGTCCAGATTTCGGAAAACGGTCGTTGCCGGATATTCCCGAAACTGGTGTGACGCCAAAATTGATCTGCATGCACTTCTCCGTCCCAACTGACGCATCCGATACCGCGGCCCGAATTGTTGCCTTCATTCATCTGAAGCAGTTCCAGCACTTCGGCGGCTCGTCCGGGATTTTCTCGGAGAAGCCGCAGGTACACGTAGGGGCCGTCGGCATGGTTGTCGACGGTTAATATTTCTTTCGGTTTTCCCGCCTCATGAAGGGTGCGGGTCCGGTCCATAATCAGATCCAGAACGGCCCGGGTGGTTTCATGCGTGCAGTCCTCCTCCACCAGCTTGGACCCTCTTCCGGCATACACCAGATGGTAAAAACAGGCCCTGGGGATGTCCATCTCCTCCAACAGATCGAAAATGCGGGGAATTTCTTCCTGGTTGTAGCGGTTGATGGTGAATCGCAACCCGACCTTGATTCCGGCATCCCGGCAGTTTCGGATTCCCCGCAACGCGGCCTGAAAGGCGCCTGGCACTCCCCGAAAACGATCATTGACTTCTTCCATGCCATCCAGGCTGATTCCTACATAACTGAGTCCGATGGCCTTCAGGATCCGGGCTGCTTCCGAGCTGATCAGGGTTCCGTTAGTGGAAATCACGGCTCGCATCCCCCGGGAAACGGCATATTCAGCCAATTCGGGGAGATCTTTGCGGACCATCGGCTCCCCGCCGGAAAAGAGAATGACCGGTGACCCGAAAGCCGCAAGGTCGTCGATCAGGCGTTTTCCTTCTTCGGTGGAAAGTTCCGAAGATGCGGCTTCCTCGGTCGCGTGGGCGTAACAATGAATACATCTGAGGTTGCAACGACGGGTCATGTTCCATACCACGACCGGCCGTTTGTCCAGGGAAAACTGCAGGAGGTGGGAGGGCAGGTTGCCGGACATCCGACCGTAGCGGAGGGCGTCGGAAGGTTCGACGGTTCCGCAATAGAGTTTCGAAATTCCAATCATACGGTTTCCTCATTGGGTGGGGAGGGTGGGTCTGCCGATCGGTTTGCCACGGCGCCCAGTTCCATTTTGATCATTTCACTGATATATTCCTCGGGATTCCGCAAGGACTTCCGGCTGATAAAAAACCGGTTTCTACCTGATTTTTCCCGGATTAGTTTCAGTCCCATCTCGAAATCCATGTTGATCCGCCGCTGGAAGTCCTCCATCCGGATTCCCGGCTCAGCCAGTTGTTCCATGATGAAATCGATGGCGTCGTCCTCCAGCACGATGTTGATATCGTGGTTCTTGTAAAAAGCCAGCTCGATTTTTTTTATGTCATCGACCAAGGCCCGGACATGCTGGATGATCGAGCCAATATCCATAATGAATCGAGTGTAATACGTCGCGATGATATCCATCCGGGAAGGTGTCAAATTCAGGGGATACCGGCCGGCAAAACGTTTGCGGTTTTCGGCCAGGTAATTCCGGATATAGGCTTTTTCCTCGACAACCAGCCGGTCATATTCTCTGTCAAAAAGGGCGCGTCGATCCGGCTCTTTCAGGTGTTCCATCACCGTCCGGGCGTTTCGGACGACCTCGGTTGTGATCGGAAACCGTTTCACATTCTCCGACGGGAGGGTTCGTTCCACGTGCAGAAGCGCGTTTTCCACCGCGCTGACAAGACCCCGGGCTCCGGTATTTTCGGAGTCTGCCTGTTCAGCCAGCCATTGGAGGGCCGCATCGTCGAATTTGATGTCGATTCCATACGAGGCAAAATCGAGTTTTTTGCCAAGAATCACAGGATTGTTGGGGTTGCGGAGAATGCCATAAAGATCTTCCCGTGTCAGGCGTTCAAAAACGGCGCGTACCGGAAGCCGACCCACGAATTCGGATTCAAATCCATATTCCACCAAATCCTCGGTTTTTACCTGGGAAAGGATTTGATCCTCGGTCTGGCTGTTTTTCAGGCGGGCCCCGAACCCCACACCCTGAGCGTGAATCCGTTTTTGAATGATTTCAGTCAGATCTCCGAACGCTCCGCTGACAATAAACAGGATGTTGCGGGTGTTTACCACCCGTTTTTCCCGTTCTCCGGTCTTCCGGAACCGTTCGATTTCCTGCAGCATCGAGATGGGGTCATGGGGAACCTTCAGATCCACATCCGTTTCTTCCATCGGTTTGAGCAAAGCCCGCTGTACACCGGTCCTGGAAACATCGGCGCCGATGATGTTTCGGCTTCCGGCGATTTTGTCGATTTCATCGATATAGATGATTCCGTATTGGGCCAGTTCGATATTATCATTCGCCTCGTGGACCAGATCCCGAACCAAGTCATCGACATCGCCTCCGACATAGCCCGTTTCGCTGAATTTGGTTGCGTCCCCCTTGACAAAAGGCACCCCGATCTTTTTGGCGATCAACTTGATCATGTAGGTTTTCCCCACACCGGTGGGGCCGATCATCAGAACATTGTTTTTAATGGAGCCGACAATTTCTCTTTGCAGGTTGGGGTTTTCCCGGATACGCTTGATCCGGTTGAAGTGGGTGCAGATTTTGGTGGCCAGAACCGCTTTGGCGTAATCCTGCTTGACAATATACTGGTCGAGCCAAGCGATTAGATCGTCAGGCTTCAGTTCAAAATCCAAGGTGAACGAGGTAGAAGGCTCGCGGGATCTGGACTCCGCGGCATCGGGATGCGGGACTACTTCGTGGGCGGAAACCATCTTGACTGTCCCACCGAACCGTTTGGCCAGAAAATCGCCCAGCTCTTTTTCGATTTCTTTGGGGTTGGGAGTTTTTTCGTTTTCCGGTGAAATGGAACACCGGAAATTCGTATTTTGATGCATATTCATATCAGTCTTTCAAAGCGCTTCGTACCATGTTGGCAAAACAAACATTTCCCAATGTCACCCATTTGACCAGCCGGTCCTGACGTCGGTCCAGGCGCCGGATAATTTCCGGAACCGACAGGCCTTCCTGTCGCATGCGCCGGACGGTATTCTGAAATTCCTGAAGGAAGGAAAGTTTGTTGCGCATCCGTTTCTTTCCATTTTTTCCGACCGGATGATGGCCGCAATACAGGGCATCGAAGTCAAACATAAGGATTTTTTTCAATGAATCAATCTGATCCGACAATTTTTCGTCCACACGGAAGTATTTGATGCGCTCCCCGATGTACAGGTCTCCGGAAAACAGCCAGCCCTTCTCGGGATCCAGATACACAACATGATCTTTGCTGTGACCGGGGGTATGAATGGGGATGAGCCGGCCGGAACGGGTCGATATTTCCCCTTCGATGGAACGAACAGCGACCGGGTCGGCCTTGCCCCACACCAGATGCTGGTACGGTAAAATGTTTAGGGGACCGGACATTTTCCGGATTGCCTGGGGGTGACCCAACACCTCGATGCCCAGGCAATCACAGACGGCTCGGGCGTTTCCGCTGTGATCTTCATGATGATGGGTCAGTACGATCCGCTCGGGGCGCTGGGATTGCACCATTTCCAGTACTTCCCGGCGCATGTGGGGTTGGCCGGTGTCCACCAGGACGCCGTCGACCAGATAGAGGAAAACGGTCATCAGAGGCCTACCGGCTGGGCTGTATCCCAGTTCGAGGGCCTGAACCGGCCCGAATCGGTGATGGTGGCAGATTCTCATCGATATATCCGTGTTTTCCCTCTGGGAGGAAAAGAACCCGGGGACGAAATTCCGGCATCGGTCGGCAAACTAGGACCTCTCGCCCGCCGTGTCTCCATGAATGACTTCGGTATCGTAAAAAACCGTGGTTTCGGTACGGGCTTCCGGCCGAATATCCGTTGGTTCCGTTATTCCGCAGGGTCCCACCTGAAAAATATCGCTGCATGCGTCTTGGGTGGTGACGGTAAGCCTGATTCTCTTTTCTCCAAGGGCGTTGCCGATTTCAAAGGCCGCTTTTTCAGGTGTGTTGTTGGTCTGGCTCAGGTGTGCCAGAATGACGTGTTCCAGTCCGGAATGTCGGATTTCCCGGAGGAGCCTGGCTGAATCCGAATTCGACAGATGCCCGGACCGCCCGTGGATCCGCTGTTTGAGGGGCCAGGGATAAGGCCCGTTCATCAGCATTTCGGGATCGTGATTGGCTTCCAGGATCAACAGGCGGCATTCCTTGAGATGTTCCTTGACCAGCGTGGTGGCAAAACCCAGATCCGTGGCGATGCCGATCTTGATTCCCGCGGATTCGACGGTAAAGGCACAGGGGTCTTCCGCGTCGTGGGAGGTGGAAAACGGGGTGAACGTCAGGGAACCGATCCGAAAAAATTTTCCGCAGCAGATCGAAACAGGGGCTTCGATTCGGCGGATTTGAGGGGCTGCTGCGGCAGCAGTTCCGGAGGTCATAAAAACCGGCAGGCGATATCGCCGGGAAAGAACCCCGACTCCCTGAACATGATCCTGGTGTTCATGGGAAACGACGATCGCGGTGATGTTTTCCGGAGACAGCCCCCTCAGTCGCATCCGCCGTTCAATTTCTTTTCCGGAAAGCCCGGCATCCAAAAGGACAGCGGTGTCATCCGATGAAATATGAATACAGTTCCCCCGGCTTCCGCTGGCCAGCACACAGACCGAGATATGTGGCTTCATCGACCCGTATGACCGAATCCGCCAGTGTTCCGGCCGGTTTTGTCCAAGGTGTCCGTTTCTTCCCAGACGATTTGGCAGACCCGATGAACGATCATTTGGGCGATGCGATCGCCGCGGTGGATCTTCACCGGCTGCTTTCCATGGTGGATGAGAGCGATCTGGATTTCACCCCGATAATCGGCGTCGATGGTACCGGGACTGTTGATCACGGTGATGCCATGACGTACTGCCAGCCCGCTTCTGGGACGGATCTGCGCTTCATAACCTTTCGGGAGGGAAATGGCGAATCCGGTCGGGATCAGATGGATGTCTCCGGGAAGCATGGTCAAATCCGAAGTCAGGGCCGCATGGATATCCATCCCGGCGGAGTGTTCCGTCATATAGGCGGGAAGGGGAATGTCGCGATCGATGTCGGGGCGGAGACGATGGATCAGAACAACGGGGTTGACGTCCGGGGAGTTCATAGGCTGCGGCTCCGAACCGTTTAAGGATTCGCTGGGAAAAAACCGGTCACAGCGGATGAGTCCGGCTCCGGCCCTAGAAGAGTAAGGGATAGTTGGTGTTGCTGGAACAGATCTCCCGCCAGACTTCGAATATCTTCAGCGGTGACCGCGTCAATGGCGTTCCAGATTTCCTCAATCGGGGTATACCGTCCGAAATATATTTCCCCTTGGGCCAACCGGACCATCTGACTGTCGTTGCTTTCCGATGAAAGAAGGAGATTCCCCTTCAGGTATTCCCGTGCGGTGCTCAGGTCTTCCGTTCCGGGCGTTTCTTTTTGGATACGGTGCAGTTCCCGCAGGATCAGATCAATGGATTCCGCCACGTTATCCGGGTCCACTGCCGCGTAAACCCCAAACATGCCGGCATCCGAGAAGGAGGAAACAAACGAATATACGGAGTACGCCAATCCCCGTTGTTCCCGTATGGTTTGAAACAGGCGGGAACTCATGTTGCCTCCGAGCATGGTATGCAGCATGTTGAGAACGTAGCGGCGATCGTCGGTAATCGGCAACCCCGGTGCCGTGATGCACACATGGGCCTGTTCCAGGTTTTTGGGGTGGAGGTCGATCCGAGACCCGGGTCGGGGAAGCGGTGGACGATTCAGCGGCGGGTCGGCACCGGGTTTCAGGAACCGTGGTGCAATCCGGTCGACCAGGCTGTTGTGGTCGATTCGGCCCGCCGCGGCCACTACCGTTCGGGACGGGGTATAGGCGGACCGGAAAAATTGGTGAAGCAGGGGGGTGTCGTACCGGACAAGGTTCTCCCGGGTTCCCAGAATGGATCGTCCCAAGGGATGATCCCCCCAAAAAGTGCGTCCGGCCATCAGGTGGGCGTATTCTTCCGGAGTATCTTCCACCATTCCGATTTCCTGGAGAATGACGGGACGCTCCCGGTCA
>CAZTKB010000109.1:0-10591 GCA_964614125.1 uncultured Desulfobacterales bacterium
TGTGCGGTTCACTTAATTCCGGACTGTTTGGGTCAAATATTCTTGGAGTTAGTATGAACGCGCTTCCCGTCGAATTCGATCGTCGTATAGTAATGCGTGTTGGACGCCGAGCTGACCCGCATCGAGCGGGCCCGGGGTTTCCTGGAGGCCGCGACCCTTTCAGAGGACTGGGTGTGGGAGATGGGGCGGCGGGCGCTGATACTGGAGGCCCATCATACGACCCATATCGAAGGCACACGTCTGACCTTGGATCAGGCAGAGAGACTCCTCGCAGGCAATCTTGTCCCCGAGGCCGACCCCGACGACGTCAGAGAACTCCTGAATTACCGGAAGGCATTTAGTGGATTGGAAATCCTTTGCGCACCGGTTGTGACCACTGTGCCCAAATTGTGCCCGCCAAGGTCAAATTTTTGCAAAGGTTTACAAACAAAACCAAACACGTCATCCAAAGAAGACATTAATTCAAGTAGTTGTATATATACTATTTTCCATCTATCTCTTTTTAGGACTTCGAATCCGTAGGCCGGGGGTTCGAGTCCCTCCGGGCGCGCCAAATTAGTAAATAAATTTCAAAGGGTTATCCGATCGCGGTTAACCCTTTTTTATTTTCCAAACGCCCGCTGTGCCCAAAACTGTGCCCATTAGAAAAAGGAGGCGGATTTCAGGCCTCTAACCCTGCATTTTTGAGTCATGAACCATCAATTGTGCCCAAAACTGTGCCCATTTGTGATTTGAGGTATTCGTGATGCTTTTTTGCTGCCATTTTCAAATCCGTATCACTGACAATGTTGTAACGGTCAAAAACCGATCTGGTCTTGTGTCCGGAGATCATCATGGCCACCCGTTCCGGTATTCCGGATCTGACCATGTTCCGAACAGCTGTCCGCCGGAAATCATGAAAAATTGGACCAGGTGAAAATCTGCCTTTCCATTTATCCACATATTCCAAGCTCAACTTATAACCATACCCCAAATTTGTTTCTCTACAGGCAGCGTTCCAGGCTTTCCTGATGTTGACGATTGGCCCCGATCCGGTTTTATTCAGGAAAACATAAGGTGGCAGTTCAGTTTGTTTCCCCCGTTTCGCCCATTGTTCCTGAAATAAGGCTTTCAGTTCATCATCCATATAGATCGTCCTGGCTTCATCATTCTTTGTTTCCCCGACCTTCAGAGTGACAATTCCATTATCGAGATCCACATTATCCCATTTCAAAGAGGTAACCTCCTGATCACGCCAGCCAACCTTATAACCAAAGGTGACCACCGGCTTCATGTAATCCGGAAGCGCATCCCGAAATGCAAGGAACTCCTTGTGTTCGAAAAATCCTTTCCTGGTGTTGTTTTCCTTTAGCATTGGAATATGCGGAACCCGGTCCACCTTTGGCGGGGTCTGCCTCGCCCCAAGATTCAGGATACGACGGAGGGCGGCCAGTTCGCGATTGATAGTGGCGTTTGCAGCCCCCTTCTCCAATCTGGTCTCACCGCACCGAGGGCATTTCGGATCGCCTGTGAGAAGGAATTTTGACTGGCAGCTGCTGCAAGACCATTTCAGTCTTTTCGCCACATATTCCTGAATTCGAGGTGTAGTCAATTCCGTGATTCTGATGCCCTCGAACTCATTTTTCAGATAACGAACGCTAATCTCCGCACGGTTGAATGATTTTTTTCCGTTGATCCGATAATCATTAAGGAATTCCTCTGCCAACTCATCGAAGGTCACCTTCTCAAACTGTACAGCGGGGATCTTCCCCTGAGCTATTTCCCCCTCCCTTCTATCCAGAAGCTTCTTGGCGACCATCTTCTTGTCGCTCTTGGTGCTTTCACGGTAGGATTTTCCGTTTCTATAGTACTTGATCCAATACACATCTCCACGTTTGTAAATGCTACCCATTTATCCTCCATCCTGACCTGGCGGGCACAAGATGGGAAACGGGGGGCTGCCGGTTCACAGACAGCCGCCCGTGTAATCCATCCTATGCGGTTTCGATCCCGATTTTCAAGTGATTTTTTTCCATAATCGCGGCATATCCTTTTTTAGTAATTACTTTATATCATTTAATATATTTATATTTTCTTGTGCCCAAACTCGGCCACAATTTCAATTTTTGTGTTTGTTCTTTGCAATAAATTTTTCTATATCGTTTTTGTCCACGAACATCTTCCTGCCGACCTGAACGTACGGAAGTTGGCCATCCCAGATCATGGTCCTCCAGAACCATTTCGTGCCGCCGATCTCTGTCGCCAACTCGTTAATTGTCAGAAGACGTTTCGTTAACGCTCCGGCGTTAACGGACTTTCCATCCATCCGGTTTCCGGTCGTAAACCCATCGACCCATATGCATGATATTCCTCCACTTCAGTTTTTTGACTTCATGCTGGAGTGCTTTCGCATCCAGCCCCTTGCCAGAACCCGATTCTGAACCTTCCGGTAAGGACCATAAAAAAAGCCTCCCCCAAGTGTCTATTCAACACTCAAGGGAGGCTTTCCATGGATCTGTAGGAGCCCGGGCTGTCTGAACCAAACAGGGGTTCAGGTTCCCAGTACTGTTTCCGTGTACGGCCTCGAATCAGTTTTCAGATCGAGTAAATTTGGAGCTTTAGCCTATATGATACCGGCTGGTTCTGGTTTGTCAAGAGGTTTTTCGGATCACCCCCACCCAGTAAATACCCCATCCCAATTTTCCGACGGAGATCTATCGATTTCAGCCCGATCATGACCGGTCCAGAAATGCACTTCAGCCCGATCCTACATCAACTTCTATCATTTGCACACCGGATCTTACGTCCAAAGAAAAAAATGTGTGCTCTGGCACTGAGATTTCTCCCAGTGTCAGAGCGGTAGTTTGCAAAAGCTATCGTTTTCCCAATATTTCCTCTAGAAAGGGGGATGTTTTCACCCCTCTTCCGAGGTAGGATGTTGAATAGGACAGGTACAAAAGCTGCATTGCGCGGGATATGCCGACAAAGGCAATCCGGCGCTCCTCTTCGATATCGCCCTGTTGGTTGGGCAGGACGCCATCGACAAAGCCAATACAGAATACGATCGGGAACTCGAGGCCTTTCGCTTTATGAATGGTCATCAGCGATACCCCGTCTTCAGATTTCCGGTTATGCTCCTTGAACGAATCGGTGTAGTTCAAGAGCGCCGGTATCGCCTGGTATTTCGCCGCAGCCATCTGAAGCTGGTTGATGTTGGCAATCAGGTTGTCGTCAGGTCGTGGTACGTCATCCTCCGTGATCCAGGTATCGTAGTCCAGAGATTCCCGGATCATGATGAGCATTTCTGCCGGCTCGATGTTGTCTTTTCTCTTGATCAGGGAGTCGATCAGTTGTGTGAACTCCCTGATGTTCTTTCGGAGATAGGGCACATCGACCGGCATCTTTTTTAACACCTGGTAGAGGTTCCCCTGGTGATCGGCGTAGGCCTCAAGCTGCGCAATGAACCGCTTTCCGATGTAGCGGTTGGGTATGTTCAGGATTGATTTCAGCGCGTCGTCACCCTCCGGCGAATGGGGATCATGGATCAGGCGGAGATAGTCCAGGAGGGCTTTGACTTCCGGTTTTTCATAAAACGTCATCCCGTTTTCGATATGGTAGGGGATCTTGTTTTTGGACAGAACCTCCTCGACAACCCGACTCTGGCTGTTCGCGCGGTACAGTACCGCCATCTGCCGGAACGGGTATTCCTTGACCAGATCCATGATCTCGGCAACGATCCGGGTCGCTTCGTCCTCCTCGTTCGACGCTTCGATCACCATCACCTGTTGTCCGTCGGGATTATGGGTGTTCAGTGATTTGTCGATTTTTTTGACATTGTGTCGGATCAGGTTGATACAGGCCTGGAGTATCTGCGGGGTAGACCGGTAATTCATCTCCAGGATGAACTGGTGGCTCCCGGGATACATCTGTTGAAAGTTGAGAATGTTGGACACGGTCGCACCGGTGAAGGCGTATATGGACTGCCAGTCGTCACCGGTTACATAGAAGCTGGACCCGTGGTTATTCCCCACCAGGTTTTTCAACAACTCCATCTGCGCCGGATTGGTATCCTGAAATTCATCGATCAGGATATGCTGAAACATCCGCTGGTATTTCTCTCGGATTTCAGGACGATTCCGGAGAAGCCGGCAGGCCTCCCACAGGAGATCGTTGAAGTCCATCAGAAATTTCTTCTGCTTCTCCTTTTCATAGGCGTCATAGATCGCCGAGATCTTTTGCATCTGAAAATCTCCCGGGTACAGATCCTTCATCACCTCCGGCGTGATCAGGTTGTTCTTGGCCAGATTGATTTCTTTCAGGATGGTTCCAGGCGATACCGTCATCTTGTATTTCCGCATGATGGACCGGATAAACCGGAGCTGTTCCTTGCCATGCAGAAGATCGAAGGTCTTTCCCTCCTCTTTCAACAGCCACATCGCCCAACTGTGGATCGTGGACAACGTGACCCGGGAGGCGGTACCGTTCAGGATCGATTGCAGTTTCTCTCTCATGGTTTTTGCCGCATTACGGGTGAATGTCAGCGCCAGGATCGATTCCGGCGGAACACGGTATTCGTTTATCAGGTTGGCGATCCGGTTCGTCATGGTCAGCGTTTTTCCGCTGCCGGGTACGGCAAGGACGCTTGCGATACCGGATCTGAACCGGGATGCCGCCAGTTGCTGTTCGTTCAACTGCATACCCCCTCCTTTTTACTGGTTGTCACAGTAACTGCGGTATTCACAGTTGGCGCATTTCCAACTGGTGTCGTTCGGGATGAAAATGTTTTTCTGTATTCCATCCCAGACACTCCGGATCTTCCGGATAGCCCTGGATTCGTCCTGGTTGTTTCGGTTGGTGTAGAACTGTTCGAACCGCGGCGTCCTGGATTTGATCAGGCTGTCGATCTTGAACACGATTTCCCGGTGGGCATACCCGTTTCTTTTGGCTGCCATGTGGTAGACGGTCAGCTGAAAGTTCCGCTTGACCTCATCCAGACCGTACGCCTTGGATACGGTTTTGTATTCCGTGATCACAATCGATCCGT
This sequence comes from uncultured Desulfobacterales bacterium, assembly GCA_964614125.1. Classification (GTDB taxonomy): domain Bacteria; phylum Desulfobacterota; class Desulfobacteria; order Desulfobacterales; family Desulfatirhabdiaceae; genus UBA4064. The sequence continues at coordinate 5,024 of CAZTKB010000109.1, forward strand.
CCACCTCGTCTTCTTCCACCAGGTCCATCACACCGATTATCGGAACCTCCAGTCCATCGATATGGAACTGAAACGGCTCCTCGATCGATACGATGGTATATTCCTTTGCGGGAAGCTGTCTGTAGTAGATTTCCAGCAGGTCTTTTCCCAGATTCATCAGGATCTGGTAGTTTTTTCCGTTCGAATATTCAATCCAGGCGTTCTCGTAAGCCTTTTCATGCCAGCACTGTTCGAACACCGCTTTCAGATGATCCAGCTTCATCCGGGTGCCCGACAGTCGCTCCTGGTTGAATTCGGCCAGTGCCTTGTGCATGGCGGTACCGAACACCAGGTTATCGGATATGAACTCCGGTGGCAGCCGATCGATTCTGGAGAACTTGTACTGCATCCCGCAGTCGATATATTTCTGTATGCTGGATACCGACAGGTGTGGCTGATTACGCAGCGTTTCTATGTTCATGTGGATGTCTCCTTGGGAGTGCAGAAGTGAGGGCGCACCGGTCCTGTGGTGGTTCACTTCTGCGGTTGGGTTGAAATCAGGATGTCTGAAGGGTTCTGATGAAGCTCGATGCTTCCGATGCGGATAGCGCGTCAATCACGACGCCGAACATTTCCTCGACCTGTTTGGCAAGGGCATCTTCAGAAATTCCCTTGCGTTTGGCCAGACTCATGATGGCGTTTCTTTGGGCGGAACTGATTTTGGCGTCCGCAGCTTTCTCCGGAGCATTCGATTCATTCGTTCTCCCGGTCTTCTCCGGATGCTGATCCGGAGTCTTCTCCGGGGTGGTATCGGGTTTTTCATTTCCGCTCCTTTTGGTTTTTTTCATCGGGATCACCTTCAGATCATCCGATCCCGTGATGGAATCGATGTCTCCCAATTCTTCCAGACAGGTCATTCCGATGTTGGTCATATCCCTCAGCGCTCTGGCTTTCGCGCGTGTCGCCGCCATGCGAAGTACATGGGACGATATCTGCGCGGTAACATTTTTGGGATTGGCATCACCGATCTCGGTGAACGTTCGACCGTCCGCCGACATGACCGTCGCCTTGCAGATACCTTCATTTCCGTTATCCGTGGTGGGATACTGTATCGGTTCAACCAGGATGCTTTGGATACCGATCTGATGACCGAGATCCAGAAGGCCATTGTACAGTACGAAGTCCTTTCCCTTCAGGTTCTTGATGAACCGGGGATCGAGACCGTTCCGGCCGGATATTCTGACTGCTTCTTCTGCCATATCGACTCCTTTCAGAATGGAACTTCCTTGCCTTCATCCGATTGTTCCTTGTTTTCAAATCCTCTTCCATCGGTTTTGATGAAATCGATTCCCCGGACAATCATCTTCAGGGTGCTTCGGGTTTCGTTGTTGTCCGTGATCCATTTCTCCTGGTCCAGTTGACCGGTAACCGCGACACGGGCCCCCTTGTGCAGGTGCTTTACCGCGACATCGGCCATGGTGTCGAAACAGGTGACCTTGATCCATCCGGTCTTGTTCTTTCCGGATGCGAAGGCCATGGAAAAGGACGCTATGTGCATCCCTTCGCTGGAGTATTTGGATTCCGGGTCATTGCCCAGATTGCCTGACAATACGACGAGATTCATGTTGTTCTCCTTGCAGGTTAGAATTTTTCCGCATAGTGGTTGACCGGAGTCTTTGGTTTTCTGGTTAAAGACAGGTTGATGTACGCCCGCCATTTCCACCAGCCAAGTCCGATTCCGGAACTGTTGTTGAAGGTTTTGAACCTGAACAGGATGTTGGGTAAAACCAGCATGTCGTGATACCCGTTGACGGTCCCGCAGGTAACGGAAAGATACATTTTCTGATTGTCTATCATGGAATGTCTCCTTATGCCGCCAGTCGGATTTTACGTCTGGGCAGATCGACGATGGTTTCATCGATGGCATTTTTCAGGTTCTGCATGTCATAATGGATTTGGTTCCGGAGATCCGCGTTGTACTGGAGCTGATACGGGTTGATGCCGTTGATCAGCTTCGAGGCCTGTTCGGACAGTTCTTTGATCTTGTTGTCATCGAACAGGTTTTTGGCGGCAAGATCATCCAGGAACTCTCTCAGGCTGTTAAAAAGGCTGGGTTTGACGGTCTTGGGCTTTCCGCCGTTTCCACTCAGTTTTTCGGTCAGGCCGGTGACGATGTTGGAAAACTCCTCGCAAAGAGCCGCTTGCGCCAGCTCCCGGGTTTCTTCCATCATCATCTGGAACTTCTCCCGTTCCCGCTGGTAGATTTCCGGTGTCAGGATCGATGTCTTTCCGGGAAGACCCAACACCAGATACCGCCATTCGAAACGGAATTTCTTCGAGATGTCCTCCGGGTAATCGGCTTCGTTGAAGAGATCGCCCAGAACCTGCCGCGCTTCCTCCCGCGCCGGGTTATACATCGGAATGAATGTGTTGACAGAGTCCCAGAACCGCTGACGATAGTGGTTCATGCGCTCGTCGATCACATCCAGCCGTTCCTTGGGGATCAGGTAGATGGATTGCATCGGAAACGGCAGTGAATTTTTGACGATATGGTTTCTTGCCTGGTGAACGGCCGTGTGAATCGGTCCCAGAAGATCCGAGTTGATCAGAAACTTCCGGCCTTTGAACCAGTCGCTTTCGATATCGACCTTGTCCTTCAGTATAGCCGGATTGAGCGCCTTGGTACATTGCCAGACGCTGGTGCTGAATTGCAGTAAACACGCGTTCTGAAAAATCTTGCTGTTGTCTGCCATGTAATGTTCTCCTTTTCACCCGCACAGAGGCAGGTATTTTTTGATAGATGTGTTGTTCTTTGTGTAATATGCCGGTACCAGTTGTCTTTCGACTTCTTTTCCCAGCAGATCCTTGATAAACACGGACTCCTCGACACAGGATTTGCCGGTGAACCCGTGGGTCTCCAGCTTGATCTCGCCGGTGTCCATGACATCGATGACAATCTGCTTCATAGGCGTTCCTTTAGATTGTGATTTTGGATTTGAAACAAGGGTGGATTACTTCAGGGGGGGTGTGGACTGTTTTTTTCACCTCCTTCTTGTGGATTTGGATACCATGTTCGGGATCATTTTCGGAGAGTCAATGAAACCCGGATACCGTTTGGGGTACGGCTCTGATGGAAGAGATACCCTTTCAACCTGGCTTCTTTCCGGATGCGTTCGACCGTGTACGCCTGCTTGAGTTTGCACGCGTCTTTTCCGATATGTTTCTCCAATCCACCTCCATGCCAGTAATCCCACAGAAGATGGTATTTGGAACCCGTTTGTACGACACCGATCTCATAAACTGCCTGAGGTACCCGGATGGCATGGGTGCATGTACCGAGATCTTCGATCTTCACGCCTTCGGGTAGCGGGGTGTCTCCCACCCATCGTCCAAACCAGCGATAGGTTTTCTGGTTCTCCAGAAAGGTCAGACCCATCGTGTCGCAGGCCGATTTCAACGCGTCCAGGTCATTGATCTCCAGTTCTATTTTGGCGATATGGCTCATACCGCCTCCTTTTTGATGGAATGGATCTTACGCTGGTGTTTGGGTTCTTCCTCCGGGGTGTTGGCCAACCGGGTTCTGGTCTTGCTCCATTCTTTCAGGGACTGGATATCCTCCTTCATGGTTTTGGATAATGGAACAATGGCCTTGAATGCGGATTCGACACCGTCATAGAGGCTGTCTTTGGCCAGCTGTTCGATCTCCGCACCGCTCCATCCTTCCAGTTTCTGAGCGTAATTGATCGGTATGTCCGCGTTGTACTTCCGGTTCATGATTCTGATGATATCGATCCTTTCGGTAACGGTCGGCAGATCGACAAAGAATGTCGCATCGAAGCGTCCCGCGCGGAGAAATTCCGGCGGAAGATTCTGAATGCCGTTGGCGGTCGCCATGACGATGATCGATGATTTGGATTCTGCTCTCCAGGTCAGAAAATGTCCGAACATGTTCGCGGTCGTACCGGCATCCACTTCTCCGCTTGATTTGGAGCCAGAGAAGCTTTTTTCAAGTTCATCGATCCAGACCACCGCTTCACCGAATGCATCGATGACGGCGGTTGCCATCCGGATTTTCCGTTCGGATTCTCCGACCAGAGAACCTTTCAGTCTTCCGATGTCCAGTTTGATCAAAGGCCAGCCCATGATCGATGCGGCGGCCTTGCAGGATAACGATTTTCCAGTTCCGGGTATTCCGACCAGCAGTAAACCTTTCGGTTTGGGAAGATGTTCATTACCGGGAAGATAGGCTTTCGCTCTGTTGGCAATGAAGGTCTTTAGCTGATTCAATCCTCCCACATCCGCGATGTCCGCTGGTTCCCAGAACTCCATCAATCCGGAGCGGCGAATCATTTGAGATTTCGCCTCCGCGATTACGCGGGTGGAACAGTAGCCTTTACGGATCAAAGATAGCGCGAAGGCGGTTTCCGCCTCGAATTCAGTCAAACCTTTGGCGGCTTTGGCCGCTTTCTTGTTTGGGTTGATGTTGACGCTTTTGCAGAGGTCGTGTTGTAGTTCATACAGGGTATCATCGTCCGGCAAAGGCAGGTCGATGATGGTGAACAGCTTTTCCACCTCGGGTTTCAACTGAATGGTCGGCGATATGATCACCAGCGCCGATCCGGTTCCTTTCCACAGGGCGATACCGTTCTGGATTGCCTGGATCAATTCTGGGATCTCCAGAAACAGGTGCAGGTTATGGGCGATCAATACCGTGTCCCGGTACATGTTCAACCACCTGATGGCCTCGACCGGATCACGGATCTCTTCCACCTGGCGGTGGTTGTCCGCTTCCCGGATACCGGTCAGACAATCCCAGATCTTGAATTGCCATCCTTCGGATAGGAGCATCTTTTCAGCGCGGTACGGTTCCTGGGTCAGTACGCAAAACGCCGGATAACCGGCTTTCAAATAATCCTGAATCATATGGAATCTTCCTTTTTTGATTGGTTTGTGGCCGCAAAATCATCCGGTGCGGCAGAATTGTTTGGGCAGATTTCCGCAATGGATCGACGAATCCTCCGAACCGGTTTCAGGTTTACGACACTCTCGTACGGATCGGATTCGATATCGCAATCGAATTAAACCGACTGGAGCGGCCGGGTTTCATAATGTTCCAGTACCTCCATGATTGGGTCCATGTGGGTTTTGGGGTTGATAGGTGTCACCTCCTTTCCGTTTTCGTGTTGTCTGGCCGAACCCGCAGATTTCACACAGGGTGGTGTCTCTAAAGCTGGGGCAGACGGTTTCTTTACCGATGATATTCGGCAGGTTCATGAAAATTGCGTTCATCGTCTGGGTCATCGGTTTACCGACAGCCCACGCGATACGACGCAGGGTCGCCGAGGCCGAATCTGACAACTCGGGCGTGTACGCCATGGTTCCTCCTTTGGTGTGTGGATTGGGAATTTTGCGAAGTCTGATGGGGGCTAAGTAAGCGGGGTATGGCGGATCCCAAACGGATCAGGCATCCGAATCTTGCCGCCATAAATAATCAGAAACCATCTACGTGGGGATCGTAAATGGTTTCTGACTGCCTGAGTCCAACGATCCTATTTGAATATTGAGCATTCCCGGAAGTGACATGAAAAC
>CAZTKB010000110.1:0-10516 GCA_964614125.1 uncultured Desulfobacterales bacterium
TGCCTCCTGCTGGAAGAAGATAATGTCTTGGTGCATCCCGGCTATTTGTATGATATGGAAGAAACATCCGTCACCATGATCCTCAGCCTGATCACCCGTCCTGAGGTATTCCGGGCCGGTATCCGGCGTGTGGCCGACCGATTGTTTGCTTGAGCCCTTTGAGGAATTACCACGGATAAGTATACCACCTTCGGTTTCTTTTCCAATTATTATCCCCGGATTCAAACAGGTTTCTTTCTGACGTGCTTTTTCGGGTAACGGGAATACGCGACATGAATCGTTTTCAGGCAGTTGTGTTCGATATGGACGGCACTCTTCTGGACACCCTGGCGGATATCGGGAATTCCGTCAACCGGGTGTTGGAGGCGGAGGGATTTCCCATTCACCCGCTGGACGCTTATCGGTATTTTGTCGGAGACGGATCGGCGATCCTGGTAAAACGATCTCTTCCGGCCGCCCATCGAAATCCGGAAACCATCGAACGCTGCCTGCGGTTGTTTCAGGCGGATTACGGAAACAATTGGAAAAACGATACAAGGCTCTATGACGGGATCCCGGAGTTGCTCGATGCCCTGGTTGCAAAAGGCTTGCGGTTGGCGATTCTTTCCAACAAATATCATTCGTTCACGCTGCAATGTGCTGATTGGTTTTTAGGTCCCTGGCCGTTTGAAGTCATTTTGGGGATCCGTCCCTCCGTTCCCCCGAAACCAGACCCCTTTGCAGCCGGTGAGATTGCGGCGCTCCTCCGAACACCGCCCGAACAATGTCTGTATGTCGGAGATACTTCGGTGGATATGCAAACGGGCCTGTCGGCCGGGATGTTTCCGGTCGGCGTGCTGTGGGGATTTCGAACCCGGGCGGAACTGGAGGAAAACGGTGCTCGAATCATCATTTCCCATCCGTTGGATCTGTTGGATGTCTTGTCCGGCGGAACAGAACCAATCACTTCTACCAGAAAGGAGTAGCGAGATGAAAAGCCGATGGATGTCAGGAGTCGTGGCGGGATTGTTGGCAGCTGGATTGGCGGCCGGTGCGGGAGCAGCCGGGCCGGGCCCGGAGTCATTGGTCATGAATGCCTGCACTACGTGCCATGACAGCAAACGGATTTGCAGCAGCCTGGGAAACAAAAACGATGCCGCCTGGAAGGCCACGATCGATCGAATGGTGAAAAAAGGCGCCAAACTTTCCGCTGCAGAGGTGGAGGCGGTTCTGGCTTATCTGGCTAAACTGCCGCCGGCCAGCCAGCCGGTATGCCCGAAATAACCAAACAAGCCTGTTTCAGGAACCCGGATGTCCCTTTTTTTGGAAGTGAATCATGTAATTGACATCTAGGTCGCCTCCCAACCGGTATTTATGGGAAAATGGATTGTATTGCAGGCCGGTCCGGTCCATCGGAACCAGACCGGCTTCCCGTGTCCAGGCTTCTAACTCCACGGGGCGAATCAGCCGGTGATAGACATGGCTTCCCGTGGGAAGGAGCCGGAGGATCCATTCCGCGCCGATGATGGCAAATAGAAAGGCCTTGGGGTTCCGGTTGATGGTCGAAAAGAAAATGTCTCCTCCGGGCTTGGCCAGGCGGGCGCATGCCATGACGACGGATCGTGGATTCGGTACGTGCTCCAGTAGCTCCATGCAGGTGACGATGTCATATTGTCCGGCATGGGACCGGGCAAGTTCCTCGGGCGTGGTTTGCCGGTAAGAGATGTTCAGTCCGGATAACTTCGCATGGGTTCGGGCGGCTTCGATCGGGCCTTCCCCCATATCGATTCCGGTTACCCGGCCGCCACGGGCTGCCAGGGCCTCGGATAAAATTCCACCTCCACAGCCGGCATCCAGGATTGTTTTCCCCCGTACAGGAGATCGCCGGTCGATATAATCGATTCGAAGGGGATTGATGTCGTGCAGGGCCTTGCAATCCCCATTATGGTCCCACCACCCGCCTGCCTGCCGGTTGAACCGCCGGATTTCCGTCGAATCGATATTGGTCATAGACTTTTGGGAGGAAGATCCTTCAGGGTTTTCTGCTGGAAAGCGCTGGTCAGAGAAGGATCCGCCACCGCCTCATATCCTTTGAGTTCCGCCACCACCGTATGATCCCGGTCCAGAAAAGTGAAATCTCCGATCACCCGATGTCCGGATGCCTCCCGGATTTTGAGAATCGCCAGGATGCCTTCTCCGGGAAACTGTTTTCGATATTGTCGGTAAGATTGACTGTAGCTGGGAAGTGAGACCATACCCATTTTTTCGTGGGACCATATGGTGGCCATTTGAAAGGCACAGTCCAAAATCAAGGGGTCGGCGATCCATCGGCTTCTCATGGGTTGGGCAATCCATTCGTTGGGAAGAGGAGCGGACGCCAGTTCGGCCGCCATTATACTTTCTGACAGGCCTAGAATTCGGCGGATTCCCCGCAAGTCGTTTCCATGGAACAGGATCGTTTCATAGATTTCCACCAGATCCCGGGAATAGGGGGGCAGGCCGGAGAGATGCGAATTCACATCAAATGTTGGAGGGGACGTCAAGTCGGCGGAAAGTACGGCTTTGCCGCGGATATGAATGACATCCCTGCCGTTTTGGAAACCATCCCGAATTTCCATGTCGATTTCAAAAAAACCGTTGTTTTTTCGGGTGTTACCGGCCATCATCCGGATTTCCTTGCTGCCGTTTTCCAACCGAATACCTTTCAGGACTCGAATATCTTCCAACCCTCGGAGAAGCAGCCCGGGATTTCCATGGAGTGCTCCATGTCCCATCCATTCGGTAATCAGCGCGAACGGGACGACTGGAACTCCTCCGAGCACATGGGATTTCAAGACTGGATATCCATGGATATCGATTTGCTTTTGAAAACAAAGGCGATCCGTCGTTGGAGTGACGGTAACGGAGGAAGGCGCCTTTTCCTGTGGGAAATCCATGTGTTCATTAGGGGCTTTCCAGTGATCCCCGATAACCACTTCAACCGGGTATGGAATGGTACTTCCACGCATTTCACGAAGCATGGCAGCGGCACCCTGCCGGAGTTGAATCAATTCGATGCCGTTTTTTTCAAATTCTTTTTTCAGCCCCGGATGAACCATTCCGCCGTTCCAGGGGCCCCAGTTGATGGCAATCACCCGGGTTTCCCGATGTTTCCCCTGATAGGAGCGGGCGATTTTGTTCAATGCTTCATTGGCCATCGCGTAGTCCGCCTGCCCTTTGTTCCCGGTTCGTGCCGTGACCGATGAAAACAGAACAAGACAAGACAGGGAGGCCGGTGGAATCGCTTCCAGCAAATTTCGGAGACCCATTACCTTGGTCCGAATGACCCGGTCGGCCTGTTCCGGGGTTTTGTCGATGATCGAACGATCCTCGATCACTCCGGCGCCGTGGATGATGGTGTGTACCGGACCATATTTGCGGGTGATTTCCTGGATACTCTCGGTTACCTTTGCCTTATCCAGGATGTCCAGGGGAAGATATTCCGCAATCGATCCGGTTTCGCGGATGGATTGCAGGGTTGCAAGGATTTCGCGGTTGGCCAGAACCTGTCGATACCGGGATTCCACCTGACGGGGGGTCGGTTTTCCACCGTTCGATTCCGCACGAATGATGGCTTGTTTGATCTCGTTTTCCTCCCGAAGACCGGCCAGCCAAGGCGGCTCGTCCGTAGGTTTCGGGGATCTTCCCAGTAAAATCAACCGGCATTGAACCTGATTGGCCAAGGCGACAGCGGTTGCGGCGGTTACTCCTCGGGCGCCTCCGCTGATCAGAACCAGATCGTTCGGATGAATCGGGAACTCTCCTTTCGGGTAGGGGGCTAAACGCAATGTCAGGCCGGCGGCAGTATCCGGAGGTAGGGCCGGGCTCAACCCGATTTCCATGGGATCACCGGGATGTTTGCCGACGAGGGTCGATGCCAGGATGGGGAGAAGGGTGTCGTCGGTCCATCCGGGTGCGATGTCGATGGCGCGGCAGACGACTCCGGGCCATTCCCGGGCGGCTGTTTTCACCAATCCGGCCAAGCCCCCGGTGATCGGAGCTTCGGTGACCGGTGTTTCCAACCCGAAGGCGCCGTCCAGGAAAGTAATGGTGGCAAAAAGTCCGCCGCCGTTTCGGCCGCTCTCCAGAAGGGCCGGACCCAGAACCCGGGCGGATTCACAGGCCTCCAGCAGAAGCAGAATATCGTTTTCAGTCGATGATACTGTATCATCGCGATTCCGGGAATCTCCGATATAAATCAGGCCGGCAACTGGTCGGGAGGAAAAGACGTCCGAAAGAGAACCGGGTGATTCAAAAACCGCAGTAATCCCCAAAGTCTGGAGGCCGGCGGCCAGTTTTCGGGCCAAATCGGGTTGGTTTCCGGTGATGACGACCGGTTTTCCAACAGACAGGTCGATGAAAGAGGAGAATTCGAGGGGAATTCGATGGACGCCGAGAATCTGCCGCTTGGGCAGACTGTCACTCGAAAAATGTTTGCAGTCAGTCGGAGGCACAGGTGCGGAGGCGCAATGAGAATCGGTCCGGGCAAAACTCCCGGCATGCTTGTCGGATCGGGCAAGGATTTCCGCAATTTGGCGCAGGGTTTTCAATCCGGCCATGGTATCGGGAGAGACGGTTGGTATACCGGGAAGAGCCTCCTCCATGGCAGCGAGGATTTCAACGCGTTTAATGGAGTCGATGCCGAGGTCGGCTTCGATGTTCATATCCAGGCCGAGCATGTCCACGGGGTAGCCGGTCAGGCGGCTGACAACCTCCAGCAACACGTTCTGTATTTTGCGGGAAGAGTCGTCTCCGTCGGGCATCTCCGAAGTGTCGGGGCTGGGCGACTGGGTAACCGAGATATCCGTAGGGGTTCCGGAAACGGATTTTCCCCGCAGTTGCTCGGCCACCTGGCGCAGGGTTTTCAATCCGGCCATGGTATCGGGAGAGACGGTTGGTATACCGGGAAGAGCCTCCTCCATGGCAGCGAGGATTTCAACGCGTTTAATGGAGTCGATGCCGAGGTCGGCTTCGATGTTCATATCCAGGCCGAGCATGTCCACGGGGTAGCCGGTCAGGCGGCTGACAACCTCCAGTAACATGGCCTCCACCGCTGGATCGGACGTGTCGTCATCCGGATTCGGCAGGGATTCTATGACTGGCTGCAGCGTTTTCGGTGATGGAGGCGGAGGCGTTTGAACCGGCGGTTCGGATCGATTCAGGTCACGAGGCTGATTGCATCTCTCGGAAGCGGTGGCGGAGTTTCGTGAATCGACTGAATGGTTTTTTGACGGTCCGGGCGACGGATAGGCCGGTACGTCGTCGATGGTTGGCACTGGGAGAATTCCGTCACGGGCCGGGAGTCCGGATGGATCGGAGAAGAGACGGGCTTGCTCCAATATTTTTTGCAGTGTCCGCCCAGCTTGCGCCTGGGTTTCCAGGAAAAGTTTATGAGCCTCGGCTGTCTGCATCTGAAGAGACTGAATGGTTTTCAGGCCTTCTCGTACGGCTTCCAAAGCCTGTTGGGCAGCGGACGAAATTCCGCTGGAGGAGACAGATGAAAAACGTTGATTTGGCATGATCTTCTCGGCAATGGTATGTCCGGGAGTAGGGTTGTCCGCTGAATCCGGGTTGGAACCATCAGAAAACGGGAGCGGTGCCCGGAAAGGGGTGATAGGTCGTGGGTTGCCTCCAGCCATGGGGGGCGTAGGCCGAGGCGGTTGAAAATTGGATCCGGATATGGGGATGCTCATGGCCGGTTTTCGTGAAGGAATTGTGCTCTCCTGCGGGTTCCATCGGTCCAGGTGAACGGGAAACCCGTCGGCGGCCAGGGCGGCCAATACCATAGCGAGATCGGTTAGGCCCGTGTGATTTCCGGAGGAGGAGTCTATCGACAGAATACGCAAATTTCGGCCCGTTTGGTTGGCTCGGACCAGTCCGGACAGAACGGTTTTCGGTCCCACTTCGAGAAAGGTGGTGACATCGTGCGCCAGCAGACCCTCGACAGTCCGGATGAAATGGACAGGACGGATGATTTGATCGGCCAGGATGTTCCGAACGGATTCCGCGTCATCGGGAAACGGAAGCCCGGTTGCATTGGAAATAACCGGGATATCGGATGAACCGATGGGTGCGTTTTCCAGAGCGGCGCGAAATAAACCTCTGGCTTCCTCCATGAGGGGGCTGTGAAAGGGGGCGGAAACAGGAAGGCGAACGACCCGGAATCCTTCTCTGGATAGGGCGGTTTCCGCCAGTCCAATGGCTTCGACCGATCCCGATATGACGACTTGGGTGGGAGAGTTGATGTTGGCCGGAACCACCGAAAGGCCCAGTTGCCGAATCCGGGATTCCAAGTCTGCGACAGGTCCCTGGACAGCCAGCATGGCCCCGGAGGATGTTACGGAAGCCATGCTGTTCCCACGGGCTTTGGCCAAGAAGAAGAGGGTGTCCCGATCGATTCTTCCCGCGGCATATAGAGCCGGCAGTTCTCCAAAGCTGTGTCCGCATACGACATCCGGTTTCAGGCCGAATTCAGCCAAAACAGCCAGCATCGCCAGGGAGGTGGCCGCGAGAGCCGGCTGAGCCACATCTGTTTTTTTCAGGTTTTCTGAAGCGGAAGGATCGGAAACCCGCAGGGGGAAGATCCGGTTCGTGATCGGGGCCGATTCGGGGTACAACCCATTTGCCGCGCTCAGCACATCCATTGCCTGCGGAAATCGGCAGGCCAGGTTCCTCCCCATTCCCACATATTGGCTGCCCTGACCCGGAAAGATAAAAGCCAGTTTACCCGGGGGAGAGGAAGTTCCGAAATACAGGGAAGCAATTTGAAATGGCGAGATCTCCCCGTTTTCAGACAGTTGATCCAATGCCTGGCGGATGGAGGCGTCAAGACGCGACCGGGAATCCGGCCCGGAAGTGTTGCAGACCAGTACCAGGCGGAAAGGATCGGCTGAGGAAAAATGCTTTCGGCTTTCAAAGGCCACCCGGGCAATGGTTCCCGGTAACTCTTTCGCCGATATTAATTGGCTCCATTTTTCAAGATGAGATCGAATTTCCGGGATGGCGGATGCCGAACAGGCGAGGATTTCGGTATCAGAATCCCATTCCGTTTTCGTACGGATTGATTGGGCTTCTTCCAGAACGATATGAAAATTGCTCCCTCCGAAACCGAAGGAACTGACTCCGGCCCTCCGCGGCCGATCGGCCTGGGATGTCCATGGGCGGGCCGACGCGTTTAAGAAAAAGGGAGAATTATCGATATCAAGAGTTGGATCCGGGTTCTCCGCCTTGAGTGTGGGAGGCAGCGTTTTGTGGTAGAGGGCCAAAGCTGTTTTAATCAGACCGGCGGCACCGGCGGCCGCTTTGGTATGACCGATCATGGATTTCACGGATCCAAGAGCACAGCGGATGTCATCGGATTGGTTTGCTTCCATGGTATCGCAAAACACTTCGCGAAGGGCCTGAAACTCCACCTGATCCCCCACCCGGGTTCCGGTTCCGTGGGCTTCGATCAAACTGACGGTGGCCGGGTTGATACCGGCGTTTTGATATGCGGCTCGGAGCGCCTGTTGTTGTCCTTCTTTCCGGGGCGCATAGATACTCTGGGATTTACCGTCGCTGGAGGTTCCCATCCCCCGGATCACGGCATACACCCGGTCCTGATCCCGAACGGCATCGGAATATCGTTTCAATACCAGAATGCCAACCCCCTCACCGAGGAGAGTTCCGTCAGCATTCGCAGAAAAAGGCCGGATGTCTCCGGTGGGAGACAGGATCCGGGAACGGGTGAAGCACATATGCATGAAGATATCGTTTAGGGTATCTACTCCCCCCGTAACGACCATGTCGGATTTTTGGGAGGCCAGTTCCAGGATGGAGAGATGAACGGCGCTGAGAGAGCTGGCACAGGCGGCGTCCACCACGCAGTTCGTGCCTCGGAGGTCCAGACGATTGGATATTCTTCCGGCGACCACGTTACCCAGAAGGCCCGGGAACGAGCTTTCCTGCCAATTCACATACGAGCTGCCGATTTCACGGACAATGGAGCGGGAAGTTTCCGGATCGATTCCGTGGGACTCCAATGCCCGCTTCCAGATCGGGTGCCCCAAGCGGGATGCCAGGGGGATGACCAGTTCCTGTGTTCCGGTGACGCCCAGGATTACACTGACCCGGTCCCTCACCTCAGGCGGGAGGTCCGGATATCCCGCGTCGGCCAGGGCGGCTTTGGCCGCAACCAGTCCCAAGAGTTGGGAGGTGTCCGTAGCTTCCAATATCGCGGGGGGTATTCCGAATTCGGATGGGTCAAACGATAGGGAGGGGAGAAAACCGCCACGCGTGCAATACACATGATCCGGCCGCTTGGGGTCCGAATCGTAGTAATCCTGTGCCGACCAGTGGGAAGAAGGAACCTCCGTGATGCAATCTCGGCCGGAAATGATGTTGTTCCAGAACTCGGTCTTATTGGCAGCACCCGGAAACAAACATCCGATACCGATGATGGCGATCGGGGGAAATCTGTCCGGCAAAGAGGGAGTGTCGGTGCGTAAAGTCATGGGCTTGTGGTCTCGATGATGGTGTCCAGTTCTGTTGGAGAGAGCGGCGGACAGCGTGTCAGGGAAACCGGAAGGGAAACACCCTGAGATCGGATCCAGGTAAGTCTTGTCAGGACGGCTGCACCCAGAAGGAGGTTTTTCGCAACGGTCACGACATCTCGATTTTCCGGCTTTTCCAGGAAGGTTCCGGCTGTCCAGGCATTGAAGGCGCCCATTCCGGGACCACACCAGACCTGGTAGTCCATTTTCCGGCTTTCATCTCCTCTTTGCGCCCACAATGAGGATTGTCCCAGATAAGAACGGAACAGGAGGGCCATTTGATATTTGGGATCTGATGAGGCCCGTAGGGTGGGATCCTGGTTGCGGCTACGGAAAAAACTGCAGGTGTGAACCCATTCCTGTTCCAGGGTGCACCGAAAATAATCGCGTTCCAGCATGTTTCGGACCTCGGCAGGAATATCTTCGATCCGGGAATAGGTTTGGAAGATATCCCAAAGCCGGGCGGCCCGCTGGGCGAACATGGTGCCCCGTTTGAGTACTTGAACCCGAACACCCATTTCGAACATGTCCGCACAGGGTGCCATGGCTACATCCGCCTGACGCGTTTCCGCTAGGAGACGCCGAACGGAAGGGGAAATTCCGGCCTCCACACAAGCTTGGTTGACGGTTCCGGTCAGAACATAGGAGGCACCCATGGCAAATGCGGCAGCGGTGGAATGCGGGGTACAGATCCCTCCTCCCAGACCGACCGGAATGTTTTGGGGGTATCCATGTGCCAAGACCATTTCATCTCGAAGTGCTGCGATCGTCGGAAAAAGGGTGATCGCCGGCCGGTTGTCCGTATGTCCTCCTGAGTCTGCCTCGGCGGTTAAGGCATCGCACATGGGTATGAAACGGGCCAGGTCCGCTTCGCGGCGCGTGATGGCGCCGCCTTGAATCAACTGGTAGAGGACCTTGTCCGGCGGTGGAGAAAAGAAACGTTTGGCGACCTCTTCCCGGGATACCTTCGCGATCACCTGATTCGGGCATACGATATCTCCGGCGGGAGACTCGTGGATCCCCTTGATTCTATACTGGACCAAGGCAGGAGTGAGGTTCATGAATGCAGAGGCACAGATCCTCCTTACGCCCAGGCGAAGATACAATTCCGAGACCCGGGATTCCAGTTCCGGATCGAATGGGCTGTGTATCAAGTTGGATCCGAATGGAAGATCACCCACGCCGGAACGTATCTTATAAACAGCTTTTTCCACCGCGTCCGGAATCATTCCGGCCGCCCCGAAAAAAGCGATCATGCCGGCTTTGGCGGCGGCGATTACCATCTGAACCGAGGTGATCCCATGGGCCATGGCTCCCATGACATAGGGGAAGCGGATGCCGAAATCTCTAGTAAAACCAGTGTCCCCCAAGGTTTCCAGAGGCAAGGCCGGAACGACGGTTGCCGGGCCACGGCCTTTCACGCGATTTCCATCGGATTCGATCGAAACGGGCAAACCTTCGGGCGCCAGTGTCGGGCGCCCGTCAATTCGAATTAGCATAAACGGACGGTACACATTCCGGATGGCGGCTGAGAGGGCCTTATCGTCCTGTATCCAGGAATCGGAACCCGCGGTGGAAAAGCCCGCAGGTTTGTCGGAACTGGGCGGAAATGAATTATTCAATGGCACCGGGCAACTGAAAATGAATGGACTATATTGTCAATAATATCAAAAAGATATCGTTAATGATCGTATTAGCCAGTCTTATTTTCTAACTAAAAAAGTTCCCGGTGTCAAGAAGGTTACAAAGAATTTACACGGTATCATGAATATCGGATCGCCCCACCGCGTCGATGGCTTCCCGGAGCAGCCTTTCGGCGGCTGTCCTTTGAGCAGGGGATTGGAAGGATGATCCCAGTTCCTGAAGGATTGTCTGGATGGCTCCCATAACCGGTGGGTCGGCCTGGGTGTTTGTAAAACAAGTAAAAAATTTTTGGAAGTATGGAAAGGATGAGAAATTGCCTGAAG
>CAZTKB010000111.1:0-10477 GCA_964614125.1 uncultured Desulfobacterales bacterium
GAACAGTCGGCCCTGAGAATGGCGGGCCGCGCCAAGGCCGATTATGTGCTCATCGGCGACATCACCCTGGACGGGGATATCGCCCGCACGGAAGCCCGTCTCTTGGCTGTCGGCAGCGGTGAGGCCGTGATCCGTTTCTCCCGCCAGGGGAACAGCCAGGGAAGCATTCTCACCCACATGAACCTTTTGGCCTCTGAAATTCTCCAGACCATTTCCGGCAAACCCTTGCCGGAAACGGGTTCTCCCGGCCCCCAGACGGCCGCAGCCCTCCCGGAAACCCCGGAAACCCACCAGCACCCGGAAAAACTCTGGAAAGGCTTGGAGCAAATTTCCAGTGAACCGATGAAAACCTTGGCCGGAGACGGGAAAACGCCGGTTACCATTTGGAAAAGTCCCCGATTTTCCGGTGAAATCCCCAGCATCTCGCACGGAGACATCAACGGAGACGGCACACCGGAGGTAATCCTGATCCTGGACAATGTGGTTGCCATATTTCGGCAACAGGACGGTCAGCTGGTTCCGGTAGCCGAAACCCGGCGCGAACCGGACACCTATCTGTTCCGCGTGGACGCGGCCGACATCAATGGAAACGGCCGGGCCGAAATTTTTGTCAACCGCCTGATCCGGGAACGAACCCGGGTCAAATCCGTGGTACTGGAATGGGACGGGTCCGACCTCCGGCAGATCGCGGAAATGGACAGCTATCTGCGGGTGGTATTCCCCTCCGGGGAGCCCGTCCTGCTGTCCCAGGACAGCGGACGATCCGGACTGTTCGAACCAGGCATCCAACGGATGAACTGGAAAAACGGCGGCTATGAAATCGCGGGCATGTTTCCGGCCCCGGCGGGTGCCAACCTGTTTTCCTTTACCACGGGCCCTGCCACGAACGACGGCAGGGATTCCATCGTTCAGATTTCCTCCGGAAATTTTCTGGAGTTGTCCGACGTCTCGGGTGAGCTGGAGTGGACCAGTCCGGAACGCTTTATCGGAGGGTCCGCCTATCTCACCTACCCCACAGACGCCTTGGACAGCCGGCCGGCCGATGTGCCCCGCAAAAAGCGGTACTATCTGCCGCCGCGCATCCGGATCGAAGATATCGACCGGGATGGAAAAAACGAGGTTCTGGTCATCAGCAACCGCGATATGACCACCCATCTGTTGCCCAACCTCCGGATATTCCGGAGCGGACATGTCCAGTGCCTGATCTGGGACGGCATGGGATTCAGTTCCAAGTGGAAAACATCCGATGTGCCGGGCCATATCAGCGACATCCTGGCGACGGATCTGAACGGGGACGGAAAGCCGGAAATGGTTTTTTCCGTCATCGCGTCGGTATCCAGCGCCTTCAGCCGGGGGGAAAGCTACCTGGTGTTCTGGGCTCCGAATTAACCGGTACCGTTCCTTCCACCGGCAGGGGAAGAAAGACAAAAAAAGTGCTTCCTTCCCCGGGCCGGCTTTCCACCTTGATTCTTCCCTGGTGAGATTCCAGGATGCTTTTCACCAAAGCCAACCCCAGCCCGGTTCCGTGGATGAACCGGGTTTTTTCATTTTTCACCCGGTAAAACCGCTGGAACAGACGGTGTTGTTCCGCGTCGTCCATGCCGATCCCCGTATCCCGGACCCGAATGCACAGGGTATCGGTTCCGAAAGAGGCCGAGACCGTCACTGTTCCGCCGTTGGGACTGTATTTGATGGCGTTGGTGATCAAGTTCGACAGCACCTCCTCCATATTCCGGCGATCCGCCAGAATCCAGGGAAGCGTTTCGGGAATATCGGCCGCGAGGTTCACGGATGCCGACTCCGCCCGGGGCAGATGAAACGCAACCTGGTCCCGGATGATTTCCGACATGTCCACCCGTTCCCGTTCCAGGGAAATCAGGCCGGATTCGATCCGGGCCAGATCCAACAGCTCGGAGGTCATATCCGCCAGATTGCGGATTTTCTCCGAAGCACGCATCAGAATCTCCTGCTGTTTTGTCGTCAGATCCCCGGCCAAGCCGTCCAGAACCACCTGGAGTTGCATCAGAACGGAATTCATGGGGCTGCGGATTTCATGACTGACCATAGACACGAATTCCGACTTCATCCGGTCCATCTGTTTGAGCGCGGTGATGTCGTGAATAACGGTGATCACCCCCAGGCTCCTCCCGGACCGGTCCCGAAACGGAGCACAGCGGACGCTGAAAACAGCCGGATCGGAATGGACCCGTTCCTCGAAGATCATTTCCCGGGCACATTCCAAACGGCCCGCCATTTCCGGTTCCAACGCCTCCCGGATCAAGACGCTTAACTCGGAGTTTTCCATAAATTCATCGATGCGAAGGCCCCGCACTGATTCTTTCGGGCAGCCGATCATTCGCAGAAAGGCCGGATTGGCCAGAACGACGCGGTGCTCGTGGTTGGTGCACATCACGCCGTCGGAAAGCCGATTGACCATGGTTCGGATCCGGGATTGGGTCTGGGCGATGTCCCGAAGAGCGCGGGTGTGATCGATGGCCTTGGATACCGTAACCCGCAGGTGCTCGGGAGTAAACGGCTTGGGAATGAAATCGAAAGCCCCTTTTTTCATCGCGTCCACGGAATGTTCCAAGGTCGCATATCCGCTGATCACCACCACCACGGTGTCCGGATGAAGAGATTTCACCCTGGCCAGAACATCGAAGCCGGACAGCTCCGGCATCATCAAATCGAGCAGAATGATATCGTAATGATGATCCAGAATCCGCTGCAAGCCCTCCTGCCCATCCGAGGCCAGACATACCTCGTACCCGCATTCCTCCAGTACCAGCCTGCACGCGTCCCGAATCCGGGCCTCATCATCCACGACCAGGATCCGCGGTGTGTACCGAAGCCCGAGAGCCCCTTCCCCGTTGCCACTGTTGTCAGCAAAACCTTGATTCTCCAACGAATGCTCCTGTTTGGACATCCTTGTTCCGATATATCTTTGGTGTGTTCCTCTAGCCGATCGAATCGGGCATGGATTCCATGGAACTCAGATCCAACGGAATTTCCAACAAAAAGGTCGTGCCGCCCGGACCGGTTTCCTTGATGGTGATATCACCCGCATTATCCTTGACGATTCCGTAGGCGGTGCTGAGCCCCAAACCGGTTCCTTTCCCCTGCTCCTTGGTCGTGAAAAACGGATCGAAAACCCGGTACAAATTCTCCCGGGAAATACCACAGCCGGTATCCGACACTTCCAGGCAGGCGGTATGGGCATCTTCGTTCCGATAGGTCTTCAGCCTGAGAGTGCCTTTCCGGTTCATGGCATCAATGGCATTGATCACCAGATTGATCACCACCTGGCTCATCTTGTTTTTATCGGCGTACACCAGCATCGCCTCGTTGGAAAATTCCCGATGGACCGCCACGTGTAAAAACAGTTTCTGGTCCCGGATCAGGCGGAGGCTCTCCTCCACCAGGGAATTAAGGGGAAACGTGTCCCGCGACGTGCTGGACTGACGGCTGTAGGCCAACAGATTTTTCACGATATCCCGGCATCGCTCCGCATCTTCCAGGATATATTCGAGGTTCGGATGGAGAGGATGTTCGGCAGACAGTTTTTCCTGCATAATACCGGCATACATCAGGATCCCCGTCAGGGGATTGTTGATTTCATGAGCCACACCGGCCGCCAGCCGGCCTAGAGATGCCATTTTTTCCGATTGAACCAGTTGAGCCTGGGCTTCCTGCAATTTTTTCTTGACCGCCAACCGTTCCCGCAGATCATTATAAATTCCCATGGTGGCGGCTTCCTCGCCGTCTTCATAAATGATCGCCCCGGTCATTTCCACCGGAATCCGGCTGCCATCGGCTGTCAGTATATTTACCCGGGTAACCGGAAGCTTCCCTTTGCCCCCGTATGCCTCATCCCGAAGTTTTTTCATGATCTCCCGGGCCACTCCCGGTGGATAGAGATCCTCGACACTGATATCGATGGTTCTCGAAAACGGATACCCGAACAACTCCTCGGCGGCCCGGTTCATCAGGAGGATCCTTCCAGCCCGGTCGGCAGCCAGAATGGCGCTGGCGGAACTATGCACCACCCGGTCCATGAACTCCCGGATATCATGAAAAATCTTTTCCAGTGTCTTGGTTCGGGTGACATCCCGTATGGATTCCACCACATACACGACACGGCCGCTGTCATCGAGAATCGGGGAAAACACCCGGTCTTCCCAATAGTTGCTGCCGTCTTCCCGCCGGATTTGCCGCAATATGGAATGGCCGATTCCCTCCTTCAGGGTCCTTTCCAACGGACAGACATCCGGAGCACAGGGAGGATCCGGATCGTTGAAATAGGTGTGGAAGATGTTCCGGCAGGTTTTCCCCACCACGTCATCCCGGGGAATCTGCAGCTTTTCCAGCAGTTTCCGGTTGGCGGAGACAATCACCCGGTCCGGGCTCAGGATCAGGGTCGGAAAGGACAGGGAATCAAAAACCCGAAGACGCCAATCAATTTCCGGTGATTTTCCCACAAGCCTCCCATCGATTCCGGCAGTCGGCGCAGCCGGATCTTTCCATAGACACCCACCTCATGGAACCACAAACGCGTCCGACAGCGCCAAACGGATGTCCGGCCCGGTTCCTTCGGGTGCGACCAGATAAATAGACGCGCCGGTACACACCGTGGCTAGCAGGGAAAGCCCGTGGTTTGCCACGGCATTCAGCGCGGCGGCGGCGATTCCGTAACGATCCCCGTAATGGGGTCCCTGAAAACAGATCAGCTCCACCGGTTCCACCACCCGGATACCATGCCGGAGTGGACCGGCCCCATGTGGATCCCCGGACGGCAAGGACCATGCGGCCGATTTTCGGTCGGCTACCAGGTGTATGGCCAACCGGCCGGTTTCCAGCGGCCGGGCAAAAAAAAGAAGGACGGATCCGGCACCAGGGATAGGCGAAAAACCCGCCATCTCCAGGAACCGGTCCTCCAATCTGTCCGTATCCGTTGGATCGATTTCCAACGAAACCAGGCTCAGCCCGGTTTTCCGGTCGATCCCGTAGGTCTTGATGACCGGTTCCCAATATACCGCAAACGTTTCCATCATAATTGCTTCACCCGGAATTCCGGACGAAAGGGCGCGTGATTCTCCGGAAGTTCCACCACCCGGAGGATCGCCGCCACAATATCATCCATCCGGAGGTAGTCGGTCGTTACCGTGATCGCGGAAAAGGAGGAAGCCATGCCGTAGACCGGCGCCCCTGCCTCCCGCATGGCAGCCAGCGTCCGGCCGACCAGTTCCAAGCGGGACTGGTGAGGGAACACGGTCAGCGCTCCCACCGGTGCCAGTATGCGATAGTTTCCGGCCATGGGAGCCAAGGCGGCGTCCACCTTCCGCCGGTCTTCCGCCGGGACACAGCAGGCCCCGGAAAAACATCCCCCCACCGTATCCAACACCACCAGCGTCATGTTGATCCGAAGATCCGCCAGACACGAAAAAACCCGGTGCACGGGAATGGCCGGATGGGACGGCAGCTGAATTTGAATCAACTCCAGACTCAGCTTGATGCCGCCCACCGGCAGTTTATGGAAAGAACCGTCTTTCACCGTGGTTATCCCAGATAATCCTTGACGATTTCCATCAGTTTTCCGAGATTGATAGGTTTGGGAATATAGTCGTCGGCCAGGGTGTTTTTCCCGTCCCAGTGAGTGTAATTCGTGGAAGTGACCGCTTCGGCAACCGCCGTGAGCAGCAGCACCACGATTTTTTTGGTGGCATCGGATCCCTTGATTTCCGCGCACAGTTCATACCCGTTTTTACGAGGCATCATCACATCCAGAATCACCAGATCCGGTGTTTCCTTTCGAATCTGGTCCCACGCCTCGACACCATCATAGGCTTTGGACACGATATAGTTTTCGCTTTCCAATTTCATCGCGACGGATTCCACCAGATCCGGATCGTCATCAACCACCAGAATTCGTTTTTTTTCGCTCATGTCAATTCTCCTTATATATTTTAGATGAATGAATTATCGGATTCAATCCGTATATCAGGTGTCCATCCCATCATACCGCCGGACGAGGGTACAATCCGGCTCGTTCCACGATTTCCCCCACCTTCTGTTCCCATTCAATGGCCATGATGTGAAACCCGGCAATTCCCTTGACCTGTTTCAATCTTTCGATGGTCTCCACACAAATCCGGATACCCTCTTCGGCCTGCTTTTCCTTGGGAACACCGGCCATCCGGTCGACAATTTCCTGGGGGACATCCATTCCCGGAACCTTGTTTTTCATGTATCTGGCCATGCCTACTGTTTTGATGGGGGTGACTCCGGCCAGAATATAACACTTCTCATGCAAACCGCGATCCCGGACTCCTTCCATCCATTTCTCGAATTTGTCCAGGTTGTAGATGCACTGCGTCTGGATAAAATCCGTGCCGGCCGCCACCTTCTTGGCCAACCTGGCCACCCGCAACTCGAAGGGATCCGCAAATGGATTGGCCGCCGCTCCAATGAACATCCGGGGAGGATTCTCGATATCCGCCCCACCCTGAAACTTTCCTTCCTCCCGCATTTTCCGGACCATCTGAACGAACTGGATCGAATCAATATCGTGGACACCCACGGCCATGGGGTGGTCTCCGAAATGAGGGTGATCCCCGGACAGGCAGAGCATGGTATTGATCCCGTGGGAATAGGCGCCGATAATATCGGCCTGCATGGCCAGCCGGTTCCGGTCCCGGGTCACCATTTGCAAGATGGGGTCCATACCCATCTGCCGGATAAAGACACCGGCCGCAAAACTGGACATGCGCACCATGGCGGTCTGGTTGTCCGTGACGTTAACCGCATCCACATAACCTCTCAGCATTTCGGCCTTCTGCCGGACTTTATCCGGTAAAGCGCCGCGCGGCGGACCGCATTCGGAAGTCACCGCCAGATTTCCGGACTTGAGAACTTTTTCAAGCACACTCTCTGTTTTCATTCTGCCAGATCCTCTCTGATGATTTTTCGGGGACCGGAGGCCCGGCCGGGCCGCCAATCCTTTGCCGGAATGATCTCTTCATACCGTTTTTCCAGGCCCAGCGATTTCAGCCGGTCCCAGATCAACTGCCACGCGCAGTCCACATCCGGACTGATTTCACATTTCCCGGTGGTCGATCCGCCGCAAGGTCCGTTCATCAATTGCTTGGAGCAACGAGCGATCGGGCAGATGCCGGCGGTGATCCCCAACAGGCAGTCACCGCACCCCTGGCATCGTTCCGCCCACACCCCCTGGCGTTCCGATGCTCCCATGAACTTGGTGTTGACCGCGGGGAATACGGGTTTGTCCCGGAACCGGCGGGCGACTTCCTGGACTCCGCATCCACAGGCCATCGACAACACCGCATCCACTCCGTCGATCATGGAGACCAGTTCCTCGACGTACTCCGGGTCGCATTGCCTCTCCAGGGTATGCTCCCGGATCTGCAGGTTCTTTCCCTGTTTCAGAAACGACATCTGAAGAAGGGAAGACAGGATACCGACCTCTTTCCGGCCTCCGGCGGAGCATACGGTTACACACTCGTTGCATCCGACCAGCAGAATCCGCTGAAACGGCCGAATATATTCAATGATTTCCTCCACGGGTTTCCGTTCCGCTGTGATCATTGGGTTTTGTTCTCCTACTGAATGTCTATGGTTATTTCACGGCCCGTCAGTTGGCCGTCAAAATCGGATTGCGAACGGGGCTTGGCCCCATATTCCGGATTTTTTCCGTCATCTCCCGGGCGGTTTCCGCAAAACCCTCTCCCATGCCCGCAGAAAGGTTGACCATCTCCACCCGCTCGGGTTCGATCCCGATATCGGCGAGCAGCTTCTTTGCCTGGGCGACCCGTTTGGCGGCTTTCACGTTGCCGGTCTTGAAGTGGCAGTCCCCGGAAAGGCAGCCTGCCACCACAACCCCGTCCGCTCCGTTTTCAAATGCCTTGAGGATATGTAACAGATCCACCTTTCCGGAACAGGGGACCCGGATGATCTTGACATTGGCCGGATAGCAGATACGCTGACTTCCCGCCATATCGGCGGCGGTGTAGGCGCAGTAATGGCAGCAGAACGCAATCACGACCGGTTCGAACTCGTTTTTCATGCCACCCTCCTTTCCAGCAGCCCACTGAGTTTTAACAAAATCTGGTCATCTTCGAACCGCATCAACTGAATCGCCTTGGCCGGGCACTCGGATGCGCAAATGCCGCATCCATGACATTTGGCCGGATCGATTTCCGAAAAACCGTCCGCGTTAATGACCGGAACTCCGTAGGGGCAAGCCCGAACACAGATCAGACAGGCCGCACACTTTTTGGAGTCCACCCGCGCCACGGCGGCCCCCAGGTTGATGCTGTCCCGGCTCAAAAGCGTTTGAGCACGGGCGGCGGCGGCCTCCGCCTGAGCGATCGATTCCCGGATCAGGCGGGGGGAGTGGGCGGTGCCGGCCAGGTAAAAACCGGGCCGGGACAGATCCACCGGTCGCAGCTTGATATGGTCCTCCAGGAAATATCCGTCCCCGGTTCGGGCCAGTTTGAAAATGGCGGCCAGATCCTCCGTTGTTTCCTCATCGGATGCAAACCCCGTGGACAGCAGCAGCGCATCTGTGACAACCGTCAGGGGGCGGCCCAGCACCGGGTCGGTGAAGGTCACCTGAACCCGCTTGCCCTCCGGTTCCACCTGGGGAGGTGCGCCGGGTTCATACCGGACGAAAACCACCCCTTTCTCCCGGGCCATGCGATAGGTTTCCTCTTGGAATCCATAGGTGCGCATATCCCGGTATAGGATGAAGATCCGGGCGTCCGGATTGATTTTTCGGATATGAAGCGCGTTTTTCACGGCAGCCTGGCAGCAGACCCGGGAACAATTCGGATTTCCCGGCTCCCGGCTTCCCACGCACTGGATCATCACCACGGTTTCCCATCCGGCAGCCGCCTGGGGAGAATCCGTCAAAAGCCCATCGGCATCCAGTTGGGTCATGACCGCCGAATGGCGACCCAACAGATAGGCATCCGGTCGGTTGGGCAACGCCCCGGTGGCAAGAATCGTCACCCCGTGTTTGATCTGCCGGTAAAACATCTGGGGCCCGACCTGCATACCAGTCTGGAACATTCCGGGCATACCCGTATGATCCACGATAAAACCCTGAAAGATCACCTGGATATTCGGATGATTCAGGGTTTGTTCCTTCAATCCGGCAACGAACTCGCCAACGTCATCGCCTTCCAGAGTGGTTCGAATCAGATTGGCCGTTCCGCCCAGCATGGATCTGCGTTCCACCAGATACACCTTGAACCCCTGGTCCGCCAGCCGGATGGCAGCCGTCATGCCGGTGATCCCGCCACCCACCACCAACACATCCTTGTTGATGGATAGATGGTTGTCCAAAAGCGGCCGTGCTTTTTTCACACTTTTGACAGCGGCCCAGACCAGCTGCCTGGCCTTGGCGTTGGCGCTTTCGGGCCGGTCCGCGTGGACCCAGGCATCCTGATCCCTCAGATTGGCCATCTCCAGAAGATACCGGTTCAGGCCGCAACGACGGATCATGTCCTGGAACCGGGTTTCATGGGTGCGGGGGGAACACCCGCCGATCACCACCCGGTTCAGTTCTTTTTCCCGGATTTCCGATTCCATGGCATTCATGGCTTCCCGGCTGCATCCGTGCCCCACTCCTCGGGCCACCATCACTCCCGGCAACGTTCCGGCGAAAGAGGCCAGTTGGGGGACATCGATCACGCTTCCGATATTCTCCCCGCAATCACAGACAAAGACACCGATACGTGGTTCTTCTCCGGTCACATCCCGCTCCGGAACGATTTCAGCATCGGTTTCCGGTGTCAGGGTGCGAGTGATGTGGGAAGACGCCCGGCAGGCCGCCGAACTGGCGTGGATCATGGTTTCCGGAATATCCTTGGGGCTTTCGAACATACCGCAGACATACACCCCGGGACGGGAGGTTTGGGCGGGAGCAAATGCCGGTGTGGATGCGAAACCGTGTGGGTTCAGCTCCACACCGATGGACGCCGCCATCTCACGCACATCCGGGCTGACCTGAAACCCGGTCGACAACACGACCAGGTCGAAAGACTCCTGGTTCATCACGCTTTGGTCCTCGGAAGCGAACGTGACGGTCAACCGGCTGTCTCCCGGCTTTCGGAATACGCTGTGCGGGCGGCTCCTGACGAACCGGACCCCGTAATCCGCTCGGCTTCTTTCATAATACCGCTCGTAGTCCTTGCCGAACGTCCGCATATCCATATAGAATACCGTGGTCTCGATGGTGTCCTGAAACCGTTCCTTGGTGACGACAGCTTCCTTCAGCGCGAACATACAGCAAACGCTGGAACAATAGGGGGCGGCCCCTTTCTGCATTCCCCTGGATCCCACGCATTGAATCCAGGCGATCCGATCCGGAGTCCGCCCGTCGGACGGGCAAGCCAGTTTCCCCTGGATCGGTCCGGAGGCGGACAGGATCCGTTCATATTCATGACTGGTCAGAACG
>CAZTKB010000112.1:0-10380 GCA_964614125.1 uncultured Desulfobacterales bacterium
TGGCAAACATCTGGCCGTCGCAATTGTCCACCGGATGCCAGAAACGGAAGACCAATTTAGGCATTTTGGGGAAATGAATATTTTTTTCTTTGGAGAAAACCAGAGACTGAGCGATGAATCAGGCCCGCAGCGAGGGATCCATCAGGTATCCGGTGATCCGGTATTCGATCCGCCGGAACACAAACAACACGCCATATACCAGAACCAGGTACAAGGCCGCCGCAGTCAGGTACAGCTCATAAAATGCAAAGCTACGGGAGGCGATCACCCGTGCCGTTCCGGTGATATCCATTATTGTGATGATGGACACGAGAGAGGTGGCTTGCAACAAAAACACCACCTCGTTGGTATAAGCAGGCCAGGCGATCCGAAAGGCTTTGGGCAATATGATACGGCGGTAGAGAAGGGATCCCGACATGCCGCACGCACGGGCCGCCTCCACTTCCCCGAAGGGAACTGCCTGGATTGCCCCCCGCAGGATCTCGGCGGTATACGCCGCCGTGTTCAAAGTCAGGGAAAGAATCGCGCAAAACCAGGCTTCGCGAAACAACGTCCACAAACCGGTATTGGACAGAAACGACTGAAACTGACCGCTGCCGTAATAGATGAGAAAAATCTGGACCAGCAGCGGGGTTCCCCGAAAATAAAAAATGAACCCGTACACCGGCCATCGGAATGCCGGGTTGGAGTGAACCCGCAGGAGGGCCAACGGAACCGCCAGGCACAAGCCGATTCCGACACTGATGGCCGTCAATTCGATGGTGGTGACGGCTCCGGTAAGCAGTTTGGGAATGCTTTCCCAGATCAGATCAAGCCCCATGTGTCGCACTCCGGATCCCGCGGTTGGCCCATTTCTCGGCTTTTTGCTGCACCAGAATCGATGCGATGGTAATTCCCAGATAAATCAGGGAGGCCGCAAAATAGCAGGTAAACGGGAGTTTGGTCGACCGGGAGGCGATATCCGCATTTCGCATGAGCTCCGGTAATTGAATCACCGATACCAATGCCGTTGCCTTGATCAGAACCATCCAGACATTCCCCAACCCGGGCAATGCAAACCGCCACATCTGCGGAAGCAGCACCCGCCGGAAGGCCAGAATCCGGTTCATCCCTACCGCCCGCGCCGCCTCCATCTGGCCTTTGGGAACAGCCAGAAAACTTCCTCGGAACACCTCCGTGGCAAAGGCTCCGTAAATAAATCCGATGGTGGACACCCCGGCCAGAAACGGAGGAAAATCCACCACCCGGTTGATACCAAACGATTCCAGAACATCCTGAATCAGTGTGGGAACACCATAGTATACCAGCAAAATAATGACCAATTCCGGAACCCCCCGAATGACCGTGGTATACAAGCCGGTTATGCTTCGGGCCGCCTTGGATCGGGACAACTTCCCCCAAGCGCCCAGCAGCCCCAAGAGCATGGCAATGCCCATGGAGGAAATCCCAACCAGGACGGTTTGCCAGGCGCCTTCCCACAGCATCCATCCATATCCCTGAAGATCGATCATGGGAATGAGAGTCCGGTCAGATGAATGTCGGTCAACAGAAGAATTCGGAAAAACGAAGATTCCATACCTTCCTATCAGTCACCGTACACATCGAAATCAAAATATTTTTTATTGATCTTCTGGTATTCGCCGTTGGCCCGGATCGCCAGGATGGCCTTGTTGAATTTTTCTTTTAATTCCTTGTCCCCTTTTCGGATCGCAATCCCGATTCCATCGCCGAACCACTTTTTGTCCGTAAACCCCGGACCGACAAATTCATAGTCCTTTCCGGAATCGGTCTCCAGAAATCCTCCCAGAAGAACCGTGGCATCCGCGACCACCAGATCCACTCTTCCGGCCACCAGGTCCATATTGGCTTCATCCTGGGTGGCGTAGGCTTTGATGGATACACTGTCTCCAAACATATCCCGCACAAAGTTTTCATGAATGGTCGCGCGCTGGACTCCCACGCTTTTCCCCTTCAGACCTTCCTTGGAAACGGTGAACCCGGCACCTTTTTTAGCAACGAAACGAGCCGGTGTCAGATAGTATTTGTTGGTGAAATCCACCTTTTGTTTCCGTTCATCCGTGATCGACATGGAAGCGATGATACAGTCGAATTTTTTGGCCACCAGTCCCGGAATCAAACCATCCCAGTCCTGCACCACGAATTCCGGTTTCATTCCCATTTCCTTGCACAGCGCCTTGGCGATATCAATATCGAAGCCTTCCACCTCTCCGCTTTTGTTGACCATGTTAAACGGAGGATAGGCCCCTTCCGTTCCGATGCGAATCTTTTTTGGCGCGTCTGCGGCAAAACTGCCGCTGGTCCACACCAGTACCGATAACAATACCAGAATCGTGATCATGCATTTTTTCATCGTTCACCTCTTAGTTAAAGTGACAGGTTGTAGGGTAGCGGATAAATTCATCCTTCTTTTCTCAGGATCCCGGACATGAATTGCCGGCAACGTTCGGAACGGGGTTCCACGAACAGGTATTCCGGCGGACCTTCATCTTCCACGACACCATTGTGCAAAAACATGACATGGGATGATACCTGGCGGGCAAATTCCATTTCGTGGGTGGCAATGATCATCGTCCTCCCTTCTTCCGCCAGCTGCTGCATCACCCGAAGTACTTCTCCGACCAGTTCCGGATCCAGTGCGGAGGTCGGTTCATCCACCAACAGCGCGGCAGGTTCCATCGCAAGTGCCCGCGCGATCGCGGCCCGCTGTTGTTGTCCCCCGGAAAGCTGGGACGGGTAAAAATGGGCCTTGGAATCGATTCCCACCTTCTGAAGCAGGGACATGGCCAGGTCAACGGCATATTTTTTGGGTTTTTTCAACACATGCACCGGGGCTTCGATGACATTTTCCAACACGGTCATGTGGCTCCAGAGATTGAAATGTTGAAACACCATTCCCAATCGGGTCCGGATTCGATCCACCTGCCGGTTGTCCTCCGGAACCGTCTCGCCCCGCCGGTTGGTAGTCATCCGAATCAGTTCACCCCGAATATACACTTTTCCGGAATCCGGGATTTCCAGGAGGTTGATACACCGAAGCAGTGTGCTTTTCCCGGATCCGCTGGACCCGATCAGGGCAATCACGTCCCCTTCATCGGCGGTGAGGCTGACCCCTCTCAGAACTTCCAGCTGCCCGAAGCGCTTGGTAAGCTGATCGGCGACAATAGCGTTTCCGGAACCAGTGTCCGGCTCTGCGGTTTTTTCCACCATTACACGGATTCCTTCAAAACGGATTCGAAAATTTCCAAGGCTGTGTCAATATCTTCCGAATCGATCATCAGGGGCGGGCAGAACCGGATGACACTTTCCCCGCAGCTTAACAGCAGGAGTCCTTTCTGGAAACATCCCTGCAGCAATCGGTCCCGGAGAGCCTTGTCCGGGGTTTTCCGTTCTCGATCGGTGACCAGTTCGACCGCCTGCATCAGTCCCAACCCTCGGATATCCCCCATGCATTCATATGTCAGCTGCATCCGAGTCAAACCTTCGCGCAGTTTTTCTCCCAGAATTCGAGCGTTTTCAACCAATCCGTTCTGAATTACCCGTATGGACGCCAATGCCGCGGCACAGGAAACCGGATTTCCGCCGTAGGTGGAACCATGAGCGCCGCGGGTCCAATCCATGACCTCCGCGCGGGCCACCAGGGCGCTCAAGGGCATTCCGGAAGCGATCCCTTTGGCCAGCGTAATCAGATCCGCGTCCACGCCGAAATGTTCCATGGCAAACATTTTCCCGGTTCGGCCCATACCGGATTGAATTTCATCCACCATGTACAAAATACCATATTTTTCGGCCAGTTGCTTCAGGCGGGAATGGTATGAGGGAGGCGGGACGACATACCCCCCTTCTCCTTGAATCGGTTCGATCACAATGACCGCCACCTCTTCAGGCGGCAGAATCGTCCGGAATATATGTTCCTCGATAAAACGGACACATTCAAAATTGCAGGATGGATAGGTAAGCCGGAAGGCACATCGGTAACAATGGGCATAGGGAACATGCTGGATTCCTGGCACAAAGGAACTGAATCCCTTACGCTGAACCGCCTTGGAGGCGGTCAGGGACAAGGCTCCCATGGTACGGCCGTGAAAGGCGCCCAAAAAGGCGACGGCCTTGTCCCGCCCGCTGTGCCAACGGGATAATTTGAAGCCCGCTTCGACGGCTTCCGCTCCGGAATTGGCCAACAGAACCCGTTTCTCGAAATTCCCGGTCGTGATGCATGCGAGGGTTTCGGCCAGTTCGATCATGGGCAGGTGGTAAAAGTCTGAGCCGCACATATGAATCAGATTTCCGATCTGGTTCCTCGCGGCAGCCACAATTTCCGGATGGCAATGACCTGTGTTACACACCGCGATACCGGAGGTGAAATCCAGAAACCGATTGCCGTCGATATCCTCGATCCACTGTCCGTGTCCGTTGACAGCGACCAAGGCGTATTCCCGGGGCAGTGAGGGGGAAAGGATCCGATTGTCCCTTTCGATCCATTTTTGGGCCTGTGGGCCGGGAACACACGTTTTCAATAAGGGCTTATTCATGAATCGACACCTGTGTCCAAAATGCGTTTATGGAAGATATAGGTTATCCCTATGGATTACTTGCCATTCTTTGACAGGATAGTCAATGAATAATCGGGGAATTTTTTTTGAATAAGAACGGATTTCAGGTAGGAGTACGGAGGTTGGTGAAAATTTCTCGCCACTTTCGGGAACATTCGGTGGGTAGTTCCGGGTCCCCCTGGAAAGCTTCTCGGCATATCTGGATGGTGCGTCGTAACGTTTCGACACAAACCCGACAGGGCAGGCATCCCTCCATGTGGCCTTGAATTTCACGGCAGAGAGATTCATCGAGTTCCTGATCCAGATATTGGGACAACAGCTCGAATAAAGCCCTGCAATTTTCGGTATGCGTATGAGTCTCAGTTTTCATGAGAAAAATATTGTTCGAGTTTTTCTCGAAGATACAGCCTGGCACGATGAAGCCGTACCTTGACATTGGACGAAGAGGTATTCAGGATGACGGAGGTTTCCGCCGTGGAAAACCCTTCCATGTCCCGAAGGACCAGTACCCATCGATAAAGGTCGGGAAGTTCGTGCAGGGCGTTTTCGAGCATCCGTCTGAGTTCCTGATTCAACACCTGCTCGATAGGCTGAGCGGCCCATTGCGGTACATCAGCCGGCAGGTCGTTATTTTCCTGCGGTAAAAACTCCTCCAGAGACAGTTCCGTTTCCGGAGCAAATCGGGGTTTTCTTTTTTTCTTCCAACAAGTCGTTGCTGCAACCCGGTAAAGCCAGTTTCGGAAACGGGTCTCAAAGCGGAAATCTTTCAGAAAGCGAAACACATTCAAAAATGTGTCTTGAACCAAGTCTTCGGCGTCCCGAGGATCGCGGCAGATTCGGAGGCCGAATCGGTATAATTGTCCTTCATAACGGCTTACCAACTCCGGAAACCGGTCCATGTTTCCGGAGTGGATATCCTGGATCAGGGAAAGATCCTCATCCGGGCGTGTCGGTTGATTTCGGGTCATCGGACTTTGACGGTTTGTCTGTCACCTGACAGCTGTTTCGCATTCAGGTGGATATTCCCATTTTGGGAAGGATATAGGCCTGCAGCAGTACCCAGATGCCCACCACTGCCAGCATGATTCCAATTTCTTTCATACCTTCGGCTCCTTCGTAAAAAGGTCGGAGACTCCTTTGAATTCCTCTCGGTTCGGTTTTCGGATACCCATCCAACCGGAAATCCCCAGTAACAGAAGCGTGAAACCGATATGGGAGAGGTCGAGAAAAATAACCAGTTTCTGCGAATACACATACCCCGGAAAATTCCGGATCCACAACAGGATTCCGCTCAGGATCAGGACAAAAAGAAAAATTACCCGAGTGATTTCCAGACCTGCCAACCGCCGGCCTTCCCATGGGGCGAGGAGGCTGGCTGTAATTCGGTAGACCAAGAGTCCCACCAGAACGACCCCGAACAGATAATGCAGATACAAGGTGACATAAAACTGATCCAGCCACCCCAACCCGGGAATATCGGCAATGTAATATCTTTTAAATATAGGCATCTGCGCGAATCCGGTCAATACCATCATGAAAATCGTTATCCGAAACATCCAGCGGGACATCCGGTTCGGTTGTTGATTCATGGCACACCTCCGGAAGAGGGCTTGCGTTGGGATCGAATAAATTTACCGACCGCAGAAGCGGCTCCGGCAATTGGGGCCAAGATCATCGCGGCCATCAGCCGATTGCCATCGCCCATGGAATCCGACACATGTTTCAGATGTGGGATACCAGATTGTCCCTGCCGGGAAATTGTTCCGATGGAACGGTTCAATTCTTCGAAAGGGACCGGGGAAACATAGAGGGTATTGGTTCCTCCGTTCTCGGTTTCTCCGTAGATATAACCTCCTATGGCCTTTGCCAGGTCATGTGCCTGCTGAACGATTTCCCGCCGGGATCCGATGGTCTGAACCCCCTCGGGGCACGCATCCACACATGCAGGCAGCTTTCCGGAAGATATCCGGTCATAACACCGGTCACATTTATTCATCACACCATTGCCGGCAAGGGAAGGAAGGATATCCAGGTACAATCCCGCTCCTGTCTGCCGCTGCGGAATTTTCCAGGGGCAGACGGATTTGCATTTGGCTCCCCCCAGGCACAGGTCTGAATCGATCCGGGAAATACCGTTTTTTTCCTGTACCGCAGCCCCCCAAGGACACAGCTTCACACAAGGCGGGTTGACGCAATGCATGCACCTTCTTGGAATGGTGAGTTCGATCGGTTTACCATCTTTTCCGGTGACCTCTATATGTTGAATGAACAGCCAGTTGTAGGGAGTGAGACGATCCCGTACATCCTCTCGGTCTGACCAATCCTCCACCGGTACCCGGGAAGGAATCATCCGGGGAAATGGTTTTTGCGGGCGGGGATATTTTTCCTGATTTACCTCCCGGCAGGCATCGACACAAGCTTCGCATCCAATGCATTTCGAAATATCGATCAAGGTCGCTATTTGGGCATCCACACGATTCGGTGATGCAACAACCTCCGGTATGGGGGCTGCTGTAACGGCGGCAGCTGTCAGGAGACCTGATTTCAGAAATTGTCTTCTGCTGATCTGTTTCATCGTGACTCCGGAATGAGAAAGCATTTGACTCCATGGGTATAGTGGATCATAAATAAAGTATCTTTTATCACAGATCCCAGTAAACCTAATTGGTTACAAAAAATGAAACCAATCGATCCGGATTTTTCTTCCGGGATGAATCGGTGCCGGCATTATTCCCGCTGCGCCGCCCCGCTGTGCCCGCTGGACAGCTTCGTACAGGAAAAATTCTGGTATATCGGAGAACCGATCTGCCGAAATCCTTGCTACGCCCGAATTTCCTGGATTCAAATCCAGAAAAGGATTCAGCGGTCCCGAAAACCTTTCCCTCCGGATCATCCCATTGGGTGGAAAGAGCTTCTGGCTGATGGGCGTCCCCGGCAAATGAGTTTCGATCAACTGGAAACCAATCAAAAAACACCATCCCCCCGCCCTCTTCCGTTTCCCGAAAAAACATCCGACCGCCTGAAATAGAAAAGGCGCCCTTTTTACAGGGCGCCTTCCCAACCTCATATCACAGGGGGGTAGGATATGAGAAAACCAGTCTTATCGGTTTCGGGAATCCATCATCCCCGCACTTCCTCCTTGACACCGATCGCCATCTTGTAGAACAGGCTCAGGACCAGGAATCCGGCGGCCCATACCGCCAAGGTAATACCGATCTCCGGAAGGGTCGGAGCATATTCATTCACATGGTGCAGCGGAGATGGAACAAAACCGCCGGAAATCATGCCAAGCCCCTTGTCAATCCAGGTTCCGGCAAAGATGACTGCACACCCGATCGCGAGTGTTGTTTCGTTTTTCCGGGTGAAGGGGTTTACCAGCAGAATGATTCCCAGAAGCATCAGAAACATGGAAGACCACATCCAGCCGACCAGATTGCCGTGGCCGTGCAGGCCGAAAAACAGATATTTCAGATGATCCATGTGTTCGGGGATCTGGCTGTAGAAAACAACGAAGACCTCACACAGAAAAAAGAACACGTTCAGGCAGATGGCGTACGCCACGATCTTGGCCAGAGACTGAATCTGTTCCCGTCCCGGGTCAAAATTGGTGGTTTTGCGAATGAACAGGCATAACAGGATCAGCAACGCGGGACCGGCGGCAAATGCCGAGGCCAGAAACCGGGGAGCCAGAATGGCCGTGAGCCAGAAACCTCTGCCGGGAAGACCGCAGTACAGAAACGCCGTGACCGTATGAATGCCCACGGCCCAGGGAATCGACACATAGATCAGCGGTTTGATCCACATGGGATAATGGGTTCCATTTCGCTCGGCTTCCAGAACGTTCCATCCGATAACGATATTCAAAAAAAGGTATCCGTTCAGTACGATCATGTCCCAGAACAGAACCGAGTTGGGGGTGGGGTACAACAGCACATTGAACATGCGCATCGGCTGTCCCAAATCCACCAGGATGAACAACAGGCACATCGTGATTGCGGCGATGGCCAGAAATTCGCCCAGAATGGTAATTTTCCCGAACGCCTTGTAGTTATGCAGATAATACGGTGTCACCACCATGACCCCCCCGGCCGCTACTCCGACCAGAAAGGTGAATTGGGCGATATAGAATCCCCAGGATACATCCCGGCTCATTCCGGTGATACCCAGACCGAATCCGAGTTGCATCAGATAAATTCCAAAGCCCACTCCGACAATTGCCAGCAGGGCGATGATCCATCCATAAAATTTTTTACTGCCTTTGATCGCGAGTTCTAACATGGCCACCTCATACGATGTAATAAACAGAAGGCTCGGTACCCAAGTTCTGTTTCCGTCGAATGGTGAAATTTTCCTTCAACAGTTTCCGAACATCGGAGTGTTCGTCATACAAATCCCCGAAGGTCAAGATTCCGTTGGAGGCCTCTACACAGGCAGGCATTTTCCCTACCGCCAGCAGTTCCGTACAGAACTGGCATTTTTCCACAACCCCTTTCATGCGGGTCGGAAACTCTTTGTTGGTTTCTTTGATGAAAGGGCGGGGATCCCGAAAGTTGAAGCTGCGGGCACCATATGGACAGGCGGCCATGCAGAACCGGCAGCCGATGCACCGGTGAAAATCCATCATGACGATACCGTCGGTCTCCCGCTTGAAAGTGGCCTTGGTCGGACAGGCCCGGACACACGGCGGGTTTTCACAATGATTGCACAAAACCAAAAACGGGGTATGTTTCACCCGGTCATCGACAAAACGGGCGGCGTCCGACGGGAACGCATGTTTGTATTCTTCTTCCCATATCCATTTGATTTCATGATTCTTTTTTTCAAATTGGGGGACATTGTGAAGCTTGTGACATGCCTCTATAATCGGTTCCAGCTCCCGGGAGGAATGAATTTTTCGGGTATCGATCACCATGGCCCACTGTTTGGCCTTGAGTTCATGGGGATCCGTTTTGATGGACGGTTTCGGATCAGACGATCCATGCCCCGATGCCGCAAAGGCATTCATAACCGGACAGGTGCTCGCGGCGAGAGCAGCGATACCCAGAATTTCCAGAACTTCTCTTCTGCTGTAGTCCATTACTTTGCCTCCTTTGGATTCTCGATATGGCAATCCCAGCAGTATGGTTTGACCGAGGCATAATTGTGGCATTTGTCACAGAATTCCGCCTTGTTGGAGTGACAGTCCAGGCAGGTGTTGGAAAGGCTCATGGTGAATTCCTTTCCTTCGGAATTAACAAAAATTCGTTCCGCATTCCGTACTACGTTATGTCGCCAAACATCCAGCAACTGCATATGTTCCGACCGCATGTAGGATGTTGGCATGACGCAGGCCTTGGCTTGTTTGGCTTTATCGGTCAGCTGGATTTCCGGAGCGGGAGCGGCCTTACCCATGTTGTACCAGAAGGGGAATGTGACAATGGCGAAAAAAACCACCAGTCCCGCAATGATATATTTTCGATCTTTCATCATTCATCTTCCTCCATTCCCGGCAGCGGCTCACCGCGCAGGTTTGTGGTTCGTTCGCCCTCTCCCGGAAGAATCAATGCGTTGGCGACCAGTTCGGTGACACCGGTGACCCGAACTTCCGGAAGATAATATTCCATCAGTGTAGGCAGGGCGGCTCGATCGATAGCACAGATGGTGGCCAGCATGTTAACGCCGTATTTTTCATGGACATGTTTGACCGCCATGGACCGGGGAAGGCCGCCGGCCAGGCGAAGTTCCATGTTTTCCCCCGCGTTAAGCCCGGATCCGCTGCCGCAGCAGAAGGTCTGTTCCCGAATCGTGTTCGGAGGCATGTCGTAGAAAT
>CAZTKB010000113.1:0-10338 GCA_964614125.1 uncultured Desulfobacterales bacterium
AGATTCTCTTCCCGGATTCCTTTTCGGGAAGAGAAATACCCATCTTTTTATTCCCTCCTCCCTCGGAACTCATCCGAACCTTATTGTCCACTCACCGGACCATCCCAATATTTTCTATCAGAAAATCACTCCGGATTACCTGCGCCGCATCCGAGTTCTTTTCCCAGGGAAAGCGGGATCGGTCGCCCCGGGACGGCGGGCAATTTCGCCGTTTGTCACCCTGTCCCATCAACCGAGTGTGCGCGTCTGAGTTTTTCTCCAAGGGAAAAGAGGTGCAGTACTTTGACGGGGCTCTGGGTTTTCTGGATTGTTTCTTGCAAATTTTATGAAAATCTGATATATAGAAACGATCATAAATGAATCAAGGGGATCCCAATCCATGTCAGAAAAAAATCCGGAATGTCCGCTCTACAACCCGCTCAACTGCAAGGAATATTACAACCCGAAACTGTGTGCCTTTGTCAGAAAAGACAAAACCTGTCTGAAAAAGAAAAAACCCAAATCCAGCCGAATGCGGGATGATACCGACAACCTGGAATCATTGCATTCGGTGGAACCGTTGGATTCCTCCGAACATCCCTCCGTCAATGTGAATTGATCCGGTGAATGAACGTCAGGCATGCCCTGCTTCTCCGGAAAACAATAGCGGGTCAACCCCCATGCCCTGAAGCGCAGTTTCCCACCTGACAGCCACATCTGTTTGAAACATAATCGTCTTATCGGCCCCGGTATTCAGCCAGACATTTTCTTTCAGCTCGTTTTCCAGCTGTCCGGGAGCCCACCCCGCGCATCCCAGCGCAATGATGAAGTGCTCGGGGCCTCTCCCACAACTGATTTCCATCATGAGATCCATCGTGTTGCTCAAGGCGACATCGGGCGAAATCACCAAGGAGCCGTCCCATCTCAGTGGAGGGCCGTGAAGGATAAAAATTTCGTCCCCATGAACCGGGCCGCCGATATGAACCGGAACGGAGGCAACCGTTGAAATGCAGTCGAGTTGGATTTCTTCGAATATTTCCCCGCATCTGAGTACCGGGTGAACCCGGTTGACCACCATCCCCATGGCTCCGCCTTCATTGTGCTCACAAATCAACACAACGGTCTGAAAGAAGGCCGGTTCCATCAAATGGGGCATGGCAATCAGAAATTGTCCCTTCAGGTTGGCAAGGGGGGAATATTCCATTACCGGCACTCCTTCATTTCGCAGGGTGTTTCGGCAATCTGTCCGCCAATTCGTTTAAAGTTAAAGTGATGGGTCGATCATGATCGACACTGCCGGTCAAGGAAATCGGAACGGGAATCCGGTATGGGTCCAAACCGGGCTCCGCCCCCAGCCATTTTTCCCGGTTGGCTTTCAGGATCTGAAATGCACCGGAATGGATATCCACCAGACTCTTTTCAAGAACCAACACCAGCCTCCCGTTTCGTTCCTCCAAATGCATCAACGGTGCAATTGGAAGCCCGACAGGCGCCCAGGAGGCAAACGGTTTTTCCAGGTTATAAATCGCGGCCATCTGGCCGGTAGCGCCGTTGGCAATCAAACTGAAAACGGTCCAGCCCAAATTGTACGTATATACGCAATCGAATTTGGTGGGAAGACTTCCCCTTCCGTCATAGCCGTAAAAATGCGTCTGGGTCTTGAATTGCGGAACGGACCGGGAGTAGATTTTTTCAACCGCCGCCGGAATACTCCCCTCCTCATGGATGAGTTCCGACCGGATCAGTTCCTGTTTCAGTGTTTTCAGGGAGATGATGGATTCCCGAATCATCAGGTATTCATCACCTCCCACATAGTTGCGGAATAAAAACTTTCCGAAGCGATCCGCATCCAGATCGGCTTTTTCCATCACCTGCGAGTATTCCCTTCTCGGGATACCCAGTTTGTAAATTCCTTTTTCCTTTAATATATTCAAATAATCCCGAACCAGTTCCATAATCACCTTGTCGGTCTCCACCAGAGAAAACTGGAAATTTCCGTGGCTGTCCCGTTCCAGAAGCAATCCTTCCTGAAAAAAATCCGGTACATCGTTAAACAGATCATCATCCCGCGTATTCCAGATGGAGATACCGCTGGTTTCTCGGGATCTCTGAGCCAGCTTTCGCAGATATTCCCGTTTGTTTTCCAACAACGGAAAATCCGTGTGGAAATCCATGTCGTGTGTTCGGTTGTATTCTGCGATAATGGTATTTAATTTGAGGATAAAAACTTGAATTTCATTGATAAATTCAAGAACTCCCTCGGGAATCACCATAACTCCGCAGTTCTTTCCCACCGCCGCACGCCGAACAATCGCATCGCAAATCACCCGGGACATGTGACGAAGGGTCATTCCAAATGCGGTAAAGTTGGTTTCCTTTTTCTTTTTGGCTTCGTCCAGCCTTTTTAAATCGGTGTATTCCGCCATGTCTTCACCGATCAGGGTGATGTTCGGGTGCGTCTGCAACGCCACTTCCAGGGCCAGATGGCTGGCCGATCGCCCCATCACCTTACAGATATGCCAGTATTTCATATCCGAACTGCAATCCGTACACAAATTGCTGACTTCCTGTGAAAAAGCGCGGGCCGCGGAATTGAATCCAAACGACATCGCACATAACACTTTTCCTTTTCCGTCACGAACCTGAACGTCTCCATCAATGGTTTTAGGAACCCCGATCACCTGGATTCCATGTTCGAAAAACTCCTGTGCCATGAACGCCGCATTGGTGTTGGAATCGTCCCCGCCGACAACAACCAGAGCGTCCAATCCGAGTTTTCGACAGTTTTCTCTGGCCTGACACATTTTTTTATCGGTGTCGATCTTCGTCCTGCCGGTCTTGATCATTCCAAAACCGCCCAAATTGCGGTATGGATCCACCATTTCGGCCGTTAATTCGACACAACGGCCTTCAATAACCCCTTCAGGACCGTTTAAAAAACCGAAAATTCTGGTTTCAGGATTGGCTTTTCTGGCCGCATCGAACAGGCCGGCAATGACATTATGCCCACCGGGAGCCGGGCCTCCGGAAAAAACGATCCCGATCCTTCGCTTTTTTTGATAGGATATCCAGACACCCGGATCCGCATTTTCCATTCCGGTGACAAACTGCACCGTATTGTGGATGATATTCGGCAGCCGTCGGATTGCTTCCGGATCCAGATCGAAAGAAAATTGATCCGAATCTGTCAAAATGGTCACTGGGGAAGAAAAGACTGGACACAATTCCGGAACATATTTGATTCTTTCAGCGGTTTCAGAGTTCAGATTTCCGGATATCCATTGGACTTCAGGGTCTTCCACCAGATGTTGGATTGAACCGCCGATTTTTTCAGACATGTTTCCCTCCATGATGAATCATTTTTCCGAATTGCGGGGCTCTCGTGTTTTTTAAAAACCAACTATTCCCATTCCCCTTTCTGAGATACTGGAACGGTATGGAGAAAGTCAAGAAGGAAATCAAGAGACATTTGACGAACCCGAGAACCCCTGATACATAGGAGGAAATTGTCAAAAAACGAAGATGGCCGGCTCTCCGGCCCGGAATATTTTCTATACACCGCCTTTTTCAGCCATGAGAATCAAGAGACTCGAGATATTTGGCTTCAAGTCCTTCATGGACAAAACCGTGATTTCGTTTCCCCCCGGCATATCCGCAATCGTCGGCCCCAATGGTTGCGGAAAAAGTAATGTTTTGGATGCCCTGAAATGGGTGATGGGAGAACAAAGTGCCAGGCAGCTCAGGGGAAAGGCGATGGAAGATGTCATTTTTTCAGGAACCGTAGGGAAACATCCCCTGAACATGGCGGAAGTATCCCTCACCTTGTCCAACGACAACGGATCTTCTCCTCCGGAATACCGTGAATATGCGGAAATCATGATCACGCGCAGGCTATATCGATCCGGAGAAAGCGTTTACTGGCTGAACAAACGACCCTGTCGATTGAAGGACATCCAACACCTTCTTTTGGGCAGCGGTGCCGGAAGTCGATCCTATGCCTGTATTCAGCAAGGAAATATAGGAGCGATTACCGAAGCCACTCCGGACGAACGCAGGCATTACCTGGAAGAAGCATCGGAAGCAACCCGATACAAATCCAGACGGGTGGAGACCGAAAAAAAACTGGATGAAACCCGCAGAAACCTGGTTCGGCTGAACGATATACTCGGAGAGCTTCACAAACAGGTTTCTTCTTTGGAAAAACAAAAAAAACGAGCGGAGAAATTTAACAAATATCAAAAAAAAAGAAGAAAAGCGGAAATTCTGGTATCTTTGGTCCGAATCCATCAACTGACCCAGGAAACCACCGACGCCCACCGTCACCTGATTCACCTGAAAGACACCGACCTTGAGCAAGGAACCCGTCTTTCCAATGTGGAATCCCATGTCCAGGGGTTGAAAACCGCAATTCATGCCAAACAAGAAGAAATTTCCCATCTGACCACCAACCGCTTTGACATCCAGCGACGGCTGGATCGAACCGGCCAGGAATCCGCCCATCTTCAAGAGGACTTGAACCGGTGCCGGTTTGAACTGAATCGGCTGGAACAGGAACAGCGGGAAATGGAAACCGTTCGGGAAAAAATGGAACGAGAGATTGCGGAATTGGAAAACCGGGAGACGGAGCTCCGAAACCAGTCCGCTATGATGCAAAACGGGCTTCTGGAAAAACAGCACGATGGAACCAAATTAATGGAGGAGATTCGTTCGCTGTCCGGGGAACTGGAAGATCATCGGAAGAAATGGGTGAATTTCAACGCCCAAGAGGCCCGCCTTCAGCAGATGTTTCGTTCCGCGATTGAAACCCGGCAGCAACTTCGCCGGAAAATTAAACAGGTGGATGAAGAGGCGCTCCGGTCCACCCGGAACCTGACGACCTTGGAGGAATCGCTGCAGGAGTCTGTCCGTCTGCTTGACGGCTTTTCCAAAGATTTGTCGGATTCCGAACATCAGGAACGGGTTATACGGATGGATTTGGACTCAATTGGGCGGGATCTGGCGGATGTCAACATGGCGGCTCGCAAGAGAGAAACCGAAAAGCAGCAAATCCATACCCGCTTTGCCACCCTGAAAAAAATGTCCGATAATTTGGAATGGTACCAGGAAGGCGTTCGCTATGTGTTACGGGGACGGATGGAGAGAAACCGAAAATCCGGCAGCATGCCGGCAGGCGATCGACCCGGGATCATCGGTGTTCTGGCTGATGTAATTCAGGCCGAGGAAGGATATGAAACCGCCCTTGAAAACGCGCTGGACAATATTTTGCAGGTGGTTCTCGTGGAGGGGGTAAACACCGCGGTCCAGGCCATTTCGGATCTAAAATCTGCCCGAACCGGACGATGCCGTTTTTTTCCGGTGAATCAGCTTTTATCCGCTCCGGAAACACCTCCAAAGACAGAACCATCTTCCCTTCTCATCCGGCATGTACATATAAAACCTGGATTTGAAGCGGTTGTAAAAAAGTTTTTGGGACAAACGATCGTGGTGGACACCTTGGAAGAAGCGTTGTCTCTTCGTGGTATTTCTGAAAACAACTCTCCCATCGTTACTCGGGAAGGAGAATTGATTGATTCCGGAGACATCCTTACAGGAGGACATGCCGATTCCTCCGGACGGATCCTGGCACATAAAAATGAAATGGGTCGGCTCGGAGAGACAATCCGGACATTGGAAAACGAATTGACAAAAATCAGTCAACAAAAGATGGAACTGGACAGCCGTATGAAAGATGCGGAAAACCGCCTGCAGGCGTTCCTGTCCCACCGGAGCCGACTTCGAGAACGGATATCCCAAGAGGAGAAAAACCGTTACCAAGTTGAAGAAAAATGGAAAAATGCCAAAAGGCATCTGGCGATCGTGGAATTGGATCAGGAACGGCTTGCCGGGGAGGAAATCGACTCCGGCCGGGAGATGGAACGATCAGAAGCCCTGTTGCAAGAAATCCAGCACGATATCGCGTCGATGAAAGATCAGATCGAGAAGATCTCTGCCCGGATTACCGAAAAAAACACCGTGCTTGATCACATCCGGCAAGAAATCACCCGATACCAGGTGTCCAAGACGTCGGTGGATGTCCAGTTGGAGAATGCCTTGGATACGCTACGGCGGATTCGGGAATTCCAATCGGAAAGCGCGGACCGAACGAAGCGAATCGAAACCGGACTTGCCGATCACCGAAATCGAATCGAAGCGTGTGTTGACAGGCAGGGGCAGCTGGAAATAATTTCCATCGAGGACACACAACGGCTGGTCGGTGTTCTTCAGGATCTGGAGGTTCATGAGAGGGCCTATTCCGAGTTGGACAAGCAACTTCAGCAGCAGGAAGAAAGAATGGAAATGCTCCGTCGCGAGCAAGGAAATATTCAGAAAGAGATGCAAAACCGGGAAACTGCGGTTGCCCAATTGACGGCTAAAAGGGATCTGGAAATCCGTTCAGTGGAAAGCCAATACCACCAAACCCTGGCGGAATACCAGGAGGAGATGAGGCCGGAACTGGAGAACCCCTCTTTTTGCGCGTCCTGGTGGGAATCGGAATCGAAAGCATGTCAGGTTCAGTTGGCCAGACTGCAACATGTCAACACCGGAGCCATTCAGGCCTATGATGAGGTCCAGTCCCGCATCGCTTTTCTTCAAACACAAAAAGAGGATCTGTCCCGTGCCATCTCCGATCTGGAGGCGGTAATCCGCCGAATCAACCGGATTACCCAGGAAAAACTCATGGAAACGTTTCATGCCGTCAATGAGAAGCTCCGGGGAATTTTTCCCCGTCTTTTCGAGGGAGGCAGCGCCTGCATCACCATGACGGATCCGGACAAACCCCTTGAAACCGGAATCGAATTCATGATACAGCCTCCGGGGAAAAAATTAACCCGAATCAGCCTGCTCTCCGGGGGGGAAAAGGCTCTATCCGCCATCGCGTTTGTATTTTCGATATTTTTGATCAAACCTGCGACCTTCTGCCTGATGGACGAAATCGATGCGTCTTTGGATGAGGCCAATGTTTTTCGTTTTAATCAATTATTAAAAATTATAGGAGAAAACTCACAGATTATCATGGTCACCCATAACCGGCGAAGCATGGAATTCGCCGATGTCCTATTGGGGGTGACCTCGGAAAAAAAAGGAATTTCCCGGATTGTCACCGTCAATCTGGATCGCTTTTCACCTCCGGTGGCCCTAGCACCCTGAATACCCAAAAGGAATCCCCATGGCCTTTCACTGGTTTCGTAAAAATAAATCGTATTCCGCTGAGACAACACCGCAACCCACGAAGACCGCTTCCCCGCCGGATGACCCGGGGGAACCCACCCATGTCGAAACTATCCCCGTCCCCCGACGCGAGCCTTCCAGTCTGTTCCAACGATTGAAAAACGGCTTGACCAAAACACGGCAGATTCTGAACACGGACATTGACAAACTATTCACTGTCCGCAGAAAACTGGATGACGAACTTCTGGAGGAACTGGAAGAAATGCTGATCACCTCCGATATCGGGGTGCAGACAACCCAGATTCTCATCGAGCGGATGGCATGTGGCAAGAAATCCGAACCGACGGATACCCAGGAATTGAAATCTCTGCTGAAATCCCAGATGCTGGAGTTGATGGGGCAACCGTCTCAGCCGGAAATATTACCCGATCGCAAACCTCATGTCATATTGGTGGTCGGGGTCAACGGGGTGGGAAAAACCACAACCATCGGAAAACTGGCCTCGCGGTATACGCAAAAAGGGAAAAAAGTGCTAATTGCGGCAGGCGACACTTTTCGTGCCGCCGCCGTGGAGCAACTCGCGGTATGGGCCGAACGATCAAGTGCCGACATCGTTCGCCATAAAC
Organism: uncultured Desulfobacterales bacterium; assembly: GCA_964614125.1. GTDB lineage: Bacteria > Desulfobacterota > Desulfobacteria > Desulfobacterales > Desulfatirhabdiaceae > UBA4064. Next base: position 7,815 of record CAZTKB010000113.1, read on the forward strand.
CGAACTCGGACCCTGCAGCCGTAGCCTACGACGCCATGGAGGCGGCTGTCGCCCGAGAAATGGACATCGTTCTCGTGGACACGGCTGGAAGATTGCACACCCGTGTAAACCTGATGGAGGAATTGAAAAAAATTAAAAAAGCAATTCAGAAAAAAATTCCAGATGCGCCCCATGAAACCCTGCTGGTATTGGACGCAACAACCGGCCAAAACGCACTTTCCCAGGCAAAACTGTTCCATGAAGCCATCGATATCGACGGCCTGGTTCTCACCAAACTGGATGGAACAGCCAAAGGAGGCATTGTCATTGCCATCTGCCATACGCTGCAAATTCCCCTGAAATACATCGGAGTCGGGGAAACTATCGAAGATCTGCAACCCTTTGACGCAAAATCTTTTGTAGATGTGTTGATTTGACAGGGATTTCCTGTTGACATCGAAAACGCTCTCATGTATCGATCAACAAACGGAACGGGATGTGCCCGCAACCACGAACAACCATTAACAACAGGGGGATGACGAATGACGAAAGCCGATTTGATTGCAAAAATGTCACAAGACGCCGGCATCACAGCGGCCGCAGCCACAACCGCCTTGAACACGTTCATGGAGTCCGTTGCCAATGCCCTGAAGAAAAAGAAAAAGAAAAAAACCGATCCCATCCCCAAATTTTCCCTGATCGGATTTGGAACCTTTTATGTGACCGAAAGAAAAAAACGAAAAGGCAGAAATCCTCGAACCGGCGAAGTCATCGATATCAAAAAAGGCACTGTCATCAAGTTTCGTCCCGGGAAAAAACTGAAAGACGCGGTCTGATCCCTCTCATACCGGCCCGGGTGCGCATCCTGCAGGTTTCCACCCGGGTCTTTCTCTCATCGGGAAATCAGAAAATCCTGAAATTCGTTCCGATATTCCTCCGCAACCGTTTCCACCCGGTCCACCCGTGAAAAGGGAGACCCTTTCCGGCACCACTCAATTAACCGGGAAACCGAATCCGGATCCCCCTCGGCAATCGCTTCCACAGACCCATCCCGGACGTTCCGTACCCATCCGGCCACTCCCAGCCGTCTGGCTTCCCGCTGGGTTTCAGCGCGAAAAAACACCCCCTGCACCTTTCCATAGATTTTGATATGAATTCTCGTATGCATTGCCAAGGTATCCCTTTCCGTACCATAATCCACTTCCGGTAACGCCTACTTCCTCTCCGCCACAACAGCCACCTCGAACATGGGCCGAAGAAGGTGAACCATTCGTTGGATCATCCGGTATCCTTTTTCCCCCATATGGAATCTATCCGCCCAAACTCCGGCAAACCGGTCATAGCCGAACTTCCGAATGTCTCCCCGGATGACCCGGAATCCGCATTGTGTAACCAGATTTCCCAAGGTTTGGACATTCCAGGAATAAAGATGGTGGTTGGGCTCGTCCACACGAAATTTCCGATATCTTCTTTCGATTTCATAGGGCACGAAAAGAAGCAGTTTCCCTCCGGAACGGGTGATCCGGCGCGCTTCCTGGAGAACCCGGGATGGATGGGGAACATGCTCCAGGACATGGTGGCATATGACCAAATCCAGGGATTCATCCAACACGTCTGTTATATCCGCTATAAACTCGATCCCATATTTTTTGACAATAGGCCCCAAGTGGGTGGAAATATCGTATCCCATCCGCGTTCGGCAGGAAATCTCGGCGATATTCCATCCGGTTCCAACCCCGTATTCCAAGATGGCATCTTCGGGACCGACGAACGGCAGAATTTTTTCCCGACGACGGCGTGCAATCCAAGGATACACGTTGTCCGGAACCAGGTTGACAGAGTTGTGGTATTCCTTCCCCCGGGATCCGGTATAGTCGTGGGTGACTTGTTGCTCAAATTCCTCTGGATGGTTCACATCTCATCCGTTTCATTTCGATTGCCGATGGCAGCCTGGATCATCCGAATAAATTCGTTCTCATCCAAGATCGGAATGCCCAATCGTTTTGCATCCTCCCTCTTGGATCCCGGATCGTTTCCCACGACCACATAATCGACGTTCCGGCTCACCGAAGACTTGACCTTTCCTCCCTCGGATTCAATCAGGGCCTTGGCCCGGTTTCGGGGAAACCGGGTCAGCGTTCCGGTCAATACAAAGGTTTTGCCATCGAACAGACCCGAATTCAATGTCGGATCCGAATCAGAGAGAATTTCCACCCCGGATTCCAAAATCCCTCCGACCATCTCCCGATTTTCCGGCTTGGAAAAAAAATTGGATATGCTGCGTCCGATCACCTCTCCAACCCCTTCCACTCCGGCAAGATCTTCGGCGGATTGTGTCATCAGGCTGTCAAGAGTTTGATATCTCGATGCCAGCAATTCGGCGAGGGCCTCCCCCACATGCCGGATGCCCAGTCCATAGATGAATCGTTTCAGGCTGATCCGCTTTCGGGAATCAATGGCCGCAACCAGTTTTTTCGCGGATTTCGATCCCATGCGGTCCAATCCTTCCAGGGCATCGAGTTTCAGGCGAAACAAATCCGCTATG
>CAZTKB010000114.1:0-10213 GCA_964614125.1 uncultured Desulfobacterales bacterium
CCGCGCTCCTTGGCGAGCAGCCGGGCGTTGACGAAATTGACGTCGTCTTTCACGTAGGGGGCCAAAAGTCCTTTCAGGGCCGCGGTTCCCACCGGCGATACATCCATGCCTTGAAAATCCCCGGCGAATTCGATTACCACCTCGGTCAGCGGGCCATGGATCAGCTGAGATTGCAATTTCCCGATCTGATCCGCCAGGGAGAGGAACGGCCCCAGTTTTTTGAGCAACTCTCCCGTGACCGATGGAACGTTCACCGCGTTTCGGATCGTTCCGTTCTGCAGATAGTCGATGATCTGCTCTGCAATGGCCACCGCCACGTTGGTCTGGGCTTCCTGGGTGGAAGCGCCCAGATGCGGGGTGCAGATCAATCGGTCCAATTCGAGAAGGGGAGATTGCCCCGGAGGCTCGGTTGCAAATACGTCCAGCGCGGCGCCGGCCACCTTTCCGGACTTGATGGCGTCATAAAGGTCCGCCTCGTCGACGATTCCCCCCCTGGCACAGTTGACGATCATCACACCGTCTTTCATCTGTTCGAAAGCGGTTTTATTCAAGAATCCGATAGTGTCCTTCAGTTTGGGGACATGGACGGTAATATAGTCCGATTGTTTATAGAGCTGTTCCAGGGTGACACACTCAAACCCGGCTTTTTCGATGGAATCCTGATTGACGAATGGATCGTATATGATAACCCGCATTTTCAGGCCTCGGGCCCGATCCGCGACAATCGACCCGATCTTCCCGAAGCCGATAACCCCGAGAACCTTGTCACAGATTTCCCGTCCCTGCAGACTTTTCTTTTCCCATTTGCCGGCTTTCAGGGTGGCCGTTCCCTGGGGGATGTTCCGGGTGAGAGAGAGCATGAGGGCGATGGCGTGCTCCGCCGTGGTGACGACGTTGCCGCCGGGGGTGTTCATGACGATCACCCCCTGTTTGGTGGCTGCCGGAATATCCACGTTATCCAGACCGATCCCTGCTCGTCCAACCACTTTCAGCCGGCTGGCTGCGGCCAGGATGTCGGAGGTTACCTTGGTGGCGCTGCGAATGACCAATGCATCATAATTCCCTATAATTGTAAGCAATTCATCGGGTTTTAGACCGGTTTTCACATCGACTTCAACGCCTTCCGCCTGTTGGAACAGTTCGATACCGGCTTCTCCAAGATTGTCGCTGACCAGAACTTTCATCATGTGTTCACACTCCCGGGGGTGATCGTAAAAGATTGAAGATACCGACGGGGGGTCTTGTTCCGCCGCCGATTGAATGGCCGTTCGATTTTGATTAACCTTCTTTTTGTAGTATGGTTCGCCCCTAAAATCAATCCAAATTGCAGGGATGGAGGGAATGGAGCAAAATCCCTGCATATCCGACGAAACTGTCCGACGGTTGTCTGTCGTAGCTCGTTGTGTAGCTAAGCAGGGTCGCCGTGTCGGCGCCCAGGTTTCGGGCCGCCTCGATGGCGGCCGCGGCCGCTCCGGAACAACAGGCGTTCTGATCGCGGAGTGCCTCCCGGATGATCCGCTCGGGATCCATTGCGAGGATAGCCTCGATCATTCTCCGATCGTTTTCCCGCTTTACCCAGGCTAATGCGGACTCACCTCTTCCTTGAGGGGTAAAATCGTAATTCGGACCATAATGGGTCAGGTCTGTGGAGCCTAGAACGATCACGTGAAGCCCCATCGTTTGGGCGGTCGTAACGCATGCCCGTGCGATTTCGAGGCTGAGCGGGTTGGGGGGAGCGCCAATCGGCAAAATCCGTGACGACGGAAACCGGTTTTTCAAGAACGGCAACTGAACCTCCATGGTATTGTCCGTGGAAAACCGGACGGGGCCCTCCTGTTGAAAATCGAAATGCCGAATCAGTTCTGCGGCCAGTTCTTTCTGTATTTCCAGGGGGCCCAGGGGGGTGTCCCATACACCTTTTGCCATGATGGTTGGCCGGGATTCCGGATGAAGATGGGATCCGAAGAGGATCACGGCATCCGGGGAGCCGGTTTCTCCCAGCCGGTCGATTACCTCGCAGGCGATCTGACCGGAAAAAAACCATCCGGCATGGGGAACGATGCCTCCGATTCCTCCCGGTTCCTTTTTTCCGGGAGGCGGAGTCGCCTTCCGGAAGCGTTCGATCTCCTGTTGACATTCCCGGGCGGTTTTGGGATACCAACTACCGGACAATATGGAAGGTCTGTTCATCTCGGCGCCTCCTTTTCCGCCGGGAATACCCGGCGGTGCTCATGTGGGCGGACGCAATCGCGGGATTGCCATTCTGCCGCCCGATGCTTACCATACGGAAACAGGACCGGAAACGAAAAACCGGAAGCCGATTCCTTCATATTCGAATACCTCAGAGAATATAATAAGAATCGGCTGGACAATTTTCAATACATGGAAGGAGATGCGCCATGTGGGACTATACCGATAAAGTGAAGGACCATTTTCTGAATCCCCGGAATGTCGGCGAAATCGAAAACCCCGATGGCGTGGGGGAAGTCGGTTCTCTGGCCTGCGGGGATGCGTTGACCTTGTATATCAAGCTGGATGAAAACCAGCGGATCCGGGAGGCCAAATTCAAGACCTTCGGGTGTGCCAGCGCCATTGCTTCCTCATCCGCGTTGACCGAAATGCTCATCGGCCGTACCCTGGAAGAGGCCGAAAAGATCACCAACGAGCAAATTGCGGAATACCTGGGCGGCCTTCCCAAAGAGAAGATGCACTGTTCTGTGATGGGTCGGGATGCACTGGAAAAGGCGATCGCCTGTTACCGAGGGGCGCCGGACAAAGTGGTGGACGGTGAGATCGTATGCGAGTGTTTTGGTATTACCGACCGTCAGATTCAACGGGCTGTGGAGGAAAATCACCTGACTACCGTGGAGGAAGTGACGGACTATGTCAAAGCCGGCGGTGGATGCGGCAATTGCCACGGGAAAATTCAGGACATCATCGATGCGATCTTGGGTAATGTCAAAAAACCGGTCGAAAAACCGGCTGCTCTCACCAATATCCAGAAAATCCGGCTCATTGAAGATACCTTGGAGCGGGAGGTGAAACCCGAGTTGAAGAAGGACGGTGGAGACATCGAACTGGTGGATGTGATTGGGAACCAGGTCCAGGTCCGGCTTCGCGGGGCATGCGCCAGTTGCAAGATGTCCAAGATCACGCTGAAAAATTATGTGGAAGCCAAACTTCGGGAACTGGTGACACCGGATCTCATCGTCGAGGAGGTCTCATCATGAAAACGATCTACATGGACAACAACGCGACTACCCGGGTGGCGCCGGAGGTTCTGGAGGAAATGATCCCGTATTTCGGACAGTGGTACGGGAATCCTTCCAGCATGCATGCGTTTGGCGGAGCCGTCGGGAGAAAGATCCAGGAAGCCCGGGAACGGCTCGCCTCACTCTTGGGTGCCATGCCGGAGGAAATCATTTTCACCAGTTGCGGAACAGAGAGTGACAGTACGGCCGTGTACGCGGCCATCCACTCCTATCCGGACAAACGGCATATTCTTACCTCCCGCGTCGAACATCCGGCTATCAAAAACCTTTATGATCACCTGTCCAAAAACGGGTACCATGTCGATTGGATACCCGTGGATGCCGACGGCAATCTGGACACGGAGTTTTTGTTTGACCACCTCCGGTCTGATACGGCAGTGGTCAGCTTGATGTGGGCCAACAATGAAACCGGCGTGATATTTCCCGTCGAAGAAATCGCCGCCTCGGTTCGGGAGAAAGGCATCGTTTTCCATACCGACGCGGTACAGGCGGTTGGAAAGATTCCGATCCATATGGCTTCCAACGCCATTGACATGCTGTCGCTGTCGGGCCATAAACTGCATGCGCCCAAGGGTGTGGGGGCACTGTATGTGCGGAAAGGAACCCGCTTCGCACCGTTTCTCATCGGAGGCCATCAGGAAAAGGGCCGGCGGGGAGGAACGGAAAATACCGCGTCCATTATCGGCCTGGGAAAAGCCGCTGAATTTGTCGCCGCCCGCATGGAGGAAGAGAATTCCCGGGTCAAGGCCATGCGGGACAGGCTGGAAAAAGGGTTGCAGGAAAGGATCCCTCACACCTTGGTCAATGGAGCGGCCGCCGCCCGGCTGCCCAATACCAGTTCCATTGCCTTCGAGTACGTCGAGGGGGAATCCATTCTGCTCATGATGAACGAGTACGGAATATGCGCTTCTTCGGGGTCGGCCTGTACCTCGGGATCCCTGGAACCCTCCCATGTGCTCCGGGCTATGGGGGTCCCGTTCACCGCGGCCCATGGGACCATCCGGTTCAGCCTCAGCGTCTATAACACCGAGGAGGAGGTTGATCTGGTGCTGGAAAAACTTCCCCCGATCATCGAGAAGCTTCGGTCTCTTTCACCGTATTGGAAATCTGTATGCAAAGCGGTTTGAAGCAGCTATTTGGTTCTCGAATCACTGCCAATTCTCGGGAGGACGGAATGGGTATTCGAAGAGGTTTTTTGATTGTCATGCTGCTTATTTTTGCGGGGATGGCGCTTTCTGCTTGCCACACGCCGGCCGGAAGATCCGCCGGCCAAGTGGTGGACGACGCTTCCATCACCACCGTCGTCAAAACCAAGATTTTTAACGACAAAAAACTGAGTGGGCTGGCTATATCCGTTTCCACTTTCCAAGGGGAGGTCACCCTGACCGGGGCAGTCAACTCCCAGAGTGAAAAAGACCTGGCCGAATCCCTTGCCCGAAACACGGATGAAGTGAAGTCGGTCAACAACATGATCCGGATCAAGCCGTAACCACCGGTTTCCAGCCGCTTTGCCGGATTTCATCAGATGGAAAATAATTTCTTGACATCTCCGGTGGTGCCTTGCTAGGCTTAAACCACAATTGATCCCTATTTTGTTTCGGATGGAATACATGCAGTTTGTCTTTGCCATTATCAACCTGATCGTCATTATCGTCCTCGTAGAGGGGGTAGTACTCCTCTACGAGGCCAGCGGTTGATAATGCTCTGACTTGTTGTTTTTTCCCTGTCAAAAATCCGTTATCAGCCGCCAGACGCTGATAACGGATTTTTTTTTGGCGGCGGACTGTTTTTAAGGATTGTCGGATGGATAACACGAGGTGAAGTCATGTTACAGAATGCGGTGGAGCAAGAACAGGAATGTGTGGAGATGACCGGTGCACGGATGCTGATGTCGGTGCTGAAGGAAGAACAGGTGGATACGGTGTTCGGATTTCCCGGCGGGGCGGTAATCGATATATATGACGAACTGGCCCGAACCGATATCCGGCATATTCTGGTTCGCCATGAACAGGCGGCTGTACATGCGGCGGACGGCTACGCGCGTGCTTCCGGCAAAGTAGGCGTGTGCCTCGTTACTTCCGGCCCCGGCGCAACGAATACAGTCACGGGGATTGCTTCGGCATTCATGGATTCCATTCCGCTGGTGGTGATCTGCGGCCAGGTCCCGACTCATCTGATCGGCAATGACGCCTTTCAGGAGGTGGATATTGTCGGCATCACCCGGCCCTGCACCAAACACAACTATCTGGTGAAATCTATCACGGATCTGCCTCGAATTCTTAGGGAAGCGTTCCATCTGGCCCGTTCGGGCAGACCGGGGCCGGTGTTGGTCGATGTCCCCAAGGACCTGACACGTGCTGCCGGTGTGTTTTTCCGGCGGGAAACCATCCGCCTGCCATCCTACAATCCGACCTACCATCCGAACCGGCGGCAACTGGAAAAAGTAGTTCAGCTCATTCGGGAGGCGCGCCGGCCGCTCATTTTTTCCGGTGGGGGGGTCATTCTCTCCAAAGGCTCCGATGAACTTGCCCGGCTGGCAAAAAGCGGCGTCATACCGGTGACCACTTCTTTGATGGGGATGGGATCCTTTCCCGGAACGCACCCCCTCAGCCTGGGTATGATCGGTATGCATGGCACCTATGCGGCGAATATGGCTACCAGCGCCTGCGATCTGCTGGTGGCTGTCGGGGTCCGGTTTGACGATCGGGTCACGGGAAAGACCGATGCCTTTGCTTCGCAGGCCAAAATTGTCCATATCGACATTGACCCCACCTCGATCCGGAAAAATGTGCTGGTTTCCGTGCCGGTGGTGGGGGATTGCCGGATCACCCTCCGGGAACTGAACCGGCTGTTGGCGCAGGAACAAAACCAGGCCGGACGTTTACAGTTACGGGAAGAATGGTTGGATCAGATACGCCGATGGAAGGAAAAAGGGGCATTGCGATATGATCAGGGCCGCATTATCAAACCCCAGTTCGTTGTCGAAAAGCTCTACGAATTGACTGGCGGGCAGGCGATTATCACGACCGAGGTGGGGCAGAACCAGATGTGGGCCGCTCAGTACTATCTTTTTGAACGGCCGGATCATTTTATGACCTCCGGCGGACTGGGGTGCATGGGATATGGGCTTCCCGCGGCCATTGGCGCGCAGATCGCCAAGCCTGACAAGACGGTGGTCGATATCGCCGGAGACGGGAGCATTCAGATGAACAGCCAGGAGTTGGCGACCGCCGTCCAGTACGGATTGCCGGTGAAAATCGTGATTTTGAATAACCGGTATCTGGGAATGGTGCGGCAGTGGCAGGAACTGTTTTATGACAAGCGATATTCCTGCACGGACATGGAGCATGCTCCTGATTTTGTCAAATTGGCTCAAGCCTACGGGGCCGACGGTTTTCGGGCTCAAACCCCCGAAGAGGTGGTTCCTGTTCTTGCGGCCGGGCTGGCGTCACCGCGGGCGGCGGTGATGGACTTCGTGGTGGATCGGGAAGAGTGCGTCTATCCCATGGTCCCGGCCGGAGCGCCGATCACCGAAATGCTGCTGGTGTAGGAGGGGACTGAATGGAAACACCATCCAGAGATTCCCGCTATGTGATCACCATGCTGGTCGACAACCAACCCGGTGTGCTTTCCCGTGTTTCCGGATTGTTCAGCGGCAGAGGATTCAACATCGATAGTCTGTGTGTCGCAGAAACCATGGATCCGAAGATATCCCGGATCACACTGGTTACCCATGCCGATGAATTAATGATCGAACAGATCGAAAAGCAGTTGAATAAACTCATCAACGTGATCAAGGTCCGGATCATGGAAAAAAGCAAGGCGGTGCAGCGGGAGATGGCCTTGATCTGCGTGCGGGCCAAGGCGGAGAACCGAGCGGAAATTTTGCGGATAGCCGATATCTTTCGGTGCAAGATCGTGGATGTTGGCTTGGAACATTATATCATGGAAGTGACCGGAGACGGGGAGAAGATGTCCGCGATTCTGAATCTATTGAAGCCCATCGGGATCAAGAAAATCGCGCGGACCGGAACCGTGGCCCTGTTTCGGGAACCGAAATAATGGTGTGGCAATTGTTGTAGAGGCATTAATAATAATATTTTCATGAAATACCGGAGAAACAGAACATGGCGACAATCGATTTTGGTGGTGTGACGGAAGAAGTGGTGACAACCCGGGAATTTCCCATGGATCGTGCCCGGCAGGTGTTGTCGGACGAGACGGTGGCGGTTATCGGATATGGGGTGCAGGGGCCCGGACAGGCCTTGAACATGAGGGACAACGGAATTCGGGTGATCGTGGGACAGCGGGAAGGTGGGGACAGCTGGAATCGGGCGGTGAAGGACGGCTTTGTGCCTGGCGAAACGTTGTTTTCGATCGAAGATGCGGCACGTCGGGCCACGGTCGTTCAATATCTGCTCTCCGATGCCGGGCAGGTGGCCCTGTGGCCGTCAGTAAAGGCTTGTCTGAACCCCGGTGACGCCCTTTATTTTTCCCATGGATTCGGGATTGTGTACCGGGATCAGACCGGGATTGTGCCTCCTCCGGACGTGGATGTCATTCTGGTTGCACCCAAGGGATCAGGCCGGACGGTCCGAACCAATTTTCTTAACGGCAGCGGGATCAACGCCAGCTTCGCCGTCGAACAGGACTTCACCGGAAAAGCCCGGGAACGCGTGCTGGCACTGGGAATCGCCATCGGATCCGGATTTTTGTTTCCCACCACATTTGCCAGGGAGGTCTACAGTGATCTGACCGGAGAACGTGGTGTTCTGATGGGATGCCTCGCCGGTGTGATGGAGGCGCAATATACCCTCCTGCGCCAGCACGGACACAGCCCCAGTGAAGCCTTCAACGAAACGGTGGAGGAATTGACCCAGAGCCTGATCCGGCTGGTGGCGGAGAACGGCATGGACTGGATGTTTTCCAACTGCAGCACCACCGCCCAACGGGGGGCGCTGGATTGGGCGCCCCGCTTTCGGGACGCCGTTGCTCCCGTCTTTTCCGAGTTGTATCACAGCGTAGTCAGCGGAGAGGAAACCCGGCGTGTTTTGGATGCCAACGGCCGTCCGGACTATCGGGATCAACTGGAAAAAGAACTTGCCGTACTCCGGAACTCGGAGATGTGGCGAGCCGGCGCCGCGGTCCGATCCCTGCGTCCGGAGAATCGCAGTCGCTAGCAAAGGAAGCCGTATGGAATCCCTGCAATTATATGACACGACCCTGAGAGACGGAACCCAGGGGGAGGACATCGCGTTTTCGGCGGAGGAAAAAATCGATATCGCGATGCGTCTGGATGAAACCGGGATCCACTATATCGAAGGCGGTTGGCCGGGATCCAACCCCCGGGACATGCAATTCTTTGATCTGGCCAGAAGGCTGGATTTCCATCATGCCAGGCTGACCGCGTTCGGATCCACCCGAAGACCCGGCATCCATCCGGCGGATGACCTCAATCTCCGGGCGCTGCTTCAAGCCGAAACGCCGGTCGTAACCGTGTTCGGAAAGACCTGGGACCTGCACGTGCAACAAATTATGGGGATCCCCTTGGAAGAGAATCTGGCCATGATCCGGGATACCCTGATGTTTCTGAAACAGCATGGCCGGGAGGTGATTTACGATGCGGAGCATTTTTTCGACGGGTTCCGGGAAAATCCGGATTATGCGTTGAAGACACTGGTGGCCGCACGGGATGCCGGGGCCGACACCATCGTGTTATGTGACACCAACGGCGGGACTTTGCCGGATGCCGTGGAGTCCTCGTTTGCGAAGGTCAAAACGGAATTGTTCTCCCCGGAATCCGGCGGTAGCAAAACGGTCCGGCTGGGAATCCATTCCCATAATGATTGCGGGCTGGCCGTGGCCAATTCCATCACCGCGGTCCGGGCCGGGGCGGATCTGGTCCAGGGAACGGTCAACGGATATGGCGAGCGGTGTGGAAACGCGGATCTGACAACGATCATTCCCGTGCTGTGCCTGAAAATGAACCGCCCCTGTATTACCCGGGAAAACCTGGCCAGACTGAAACGCCTGTCCCGGTTCGTGGACGAGACTGCCAACATGATACCTCGGAATTCCCGGCCCTTTGTGGGCAAGAGCGCGTTTGCCCACAAGGGAGGCGTCCACGTCAGCGCGATTACCAAGGATCCCCGCGCCTACGAGCATGTGGATCCTTCCCTGGTGGGAAACAAGCGGCGGGTTCTGGTATCCGACCTGTCAGGCAAAAGTAATATTGAATACAAGGCGCGGGAACTCGGGATCGATCTCGGAGGCAACGGGTATGACAGCCAGAAAATCGTGGCGGAGATCAAGCGGATGGAACAGGAGGGATACCAGTTCGATGCAGCGGATGGGTCTTTCCGGATCCTGATCGAGCGGATGACCGAGCAGTTCAAGCCGTTTTTCGATCTGGAATCTTTCCGGGTCACGATCGAAAAGGATCGCGATCAACCCTGCAGCGCCCATGCGACGATCAAAATTTCCGTTGGGGGGCAGAAGGAAATCACCGCTGCGGAAGGTAACGGTCCGGTCAGCGCCCTGGACAACGCTTTGCGCAAAGCACTGGATAAATTCTATCCGCATCTGGATCGGATGCGGCTGGTGGATTTCAAGGTGCGCGTGATCGACGGCCGCTTGGGTACCGCGGCCCGAGTCCGTGTGTCCATCGAATCCCGGGATGAAGACCATGTCTGGAGCACGATCGGGGTTTCGGAGGATATCATCGAGGCCAGTTGGCAGGCTTTGGCCGACAGTTTCCAATACAAGCTCACCCGGAAGGCTTCCAACCTGCCGGCTATACCGGTCTGAGGGCTGATAAACGGCGAAGTTGCCCCCGTTCCGGCTTTCCGGCCGCAAATTCATGCCCTCCCCCCTGGGGTGGGGGAGGGTCAGGACCTCCAATTTTTCCCTCCCCACTGGTGGGGGAGGGTCAGGGTGGGGGG
>CAZTKB010000115.1:0-10196 GCA_964614125.1 uncultured Desulfobacterales bacterium
GTCTACCCTTTGCAAAACTGAAATCTGCTTCATCCGAAGTGCAAAAACGCGGAGCATCGCCGTGGTTCTGTGGAGATTCGCTTTTCAGTTGACCAAAACGGACGGTTTCTTTACTCTGAATCCCAGAGCCATCATCTTATTTCCGGAAAGGATTTTCATGTCATCTCATCTGGTATCCGTCACCCGTTACGAATCTCCCATGGGATCGGTCCGCGCCGCAGTAACCCATTGCGGGGGGTTGGAAGGTGTTTCCCGGGGTGCGCGTGTCATGATCAAACCCAACATCGTTTTCTGGACCCGAAAAACGGATTTCCCCAAATGGGGGGTTATCACCACTACACGGGTGGTAGAGGATGTCGTCATTCTTTTGAAGGATCTGGGAATTTCCGATATCAAGATCGGGGAGGGAACCGTGGTGATGGATTCTGGAGATCGGGAAACCGCCCGACATGCCTTTTCGGGGCTGGGATACGATGTTTTGAAGGCCCGCTACGGAGTCCGGTCCGTCAGCTTCTGGGAGAGACCCTTTCGAAAGACCGATTTGGGGGATGGAATCATTCTGAATGTAAACGAAGATATTCTGGATTGTGATTTTGTGGTCAATCTGCCGGTATTGAAAACCCACAACCAGACCAAGGTCAGCTTGGGTATCAAAAACCTGAAAGGCTGTATCGATATCTCTTCCCGCAAGAAGTGCCATTGCTTCGGAGAGACCATGGATCTCCACCGGATGGTTTCCCGACTGGCCGACTGCATGCCTCCCATGTTGACGCTGATCGACGGCATCTACACCAACGAACGGGGGCCGGGCTTTGACGGCAAAATTCGGCGCAGCAACCTGCTGGTCGCCTCCTCCGATGTCCTGTCAGCGGATATGGCGGGCGCCCGGCTTCTGGGATACGAACCTTCCGACATTCCGTATCTGGTACATGCGGCCGCTCATCACGAACGCCCACTGGATTTTTCTGATGTCCGGGTAGTTGGATTGGATATCGATCAGGCCGCCCGCCGGCATGAATACGATTTTGAATACACGGACGATCCCAGGAATTCCCTTCCCGTACCCCTTGCCCGCATGGGCATCCGGGGGGTTTCCTACCGGAAATACGATCTGTCCATGTGTACCTATTGCTCCGGAATCAACGGTCTGGTCTTGTCGGCGATACGCGCCGCCTGGAAAGGGGTTCCCTGGGATGATGTCGAAATCCTGACAGGCAAACAGATGGAACCGACTCCGGGGATGAACAAAACAATTCTCTTGGGGAAATGCATGGTCCGGGCTCACCGGAACAATCCGGCCATCCGGGAAATGATCGGTGTAGCCGGCTGCCCTCCGAAACCAATGGAGATCGTCAAAGCTTTCCGTCGGGCCGGTATCGATATCGATCCCGCACTTTTTGAACATGTTGATACGCTTCCCGGTTTTTTTCTCGGCCGTTATGCCGGAAAACCGGAATTCGACCCTCTCTTTTTTCAAGCCGGCGAGTCTGTTTCCCGCCAAAGGAGCGATCATGGATGAACTGAAACAGTATTTTGAAACAACCCGGGGCGTCGGCGTATTGTCGACCGCGGATTCCTCCGGCGTGGTCAATTCGGCTGTCTATTCCAGGCCCCATTTCATGGAAGACGGCCTGGTGGCCTTTATTATGAGAGACCGCCTGACACACCACAATCTGCAATCCAACCCGCATGCCGCTTATTTGTTTGTCGAACAGGGGGCCGGGTACCGGGGGAAACGGCTCCATCTTACCCGGGTACGGGAGGAGGCGGATGGTGAGTTATTGCAATCCCTTCGCCGGAGATCATTCCCCCAGGATCCGGAAAAAGAAATGGAACCGAAATTTCTGGTGTTTTTCCAAATCGACCGGGAACTCCCCCTGATCGGATCCGGCAGCCAGGCTGGATAACTTCACGGAAATCCGGATCCGGGATCCCGGATTCCACGGCCGGAGAATTGGAAACAACAGGACCGAAACAGGTGTTCTGCAATGATGTCATCCTCCAATAAGAGAGAGATTCCGAAAATCCTGTTTGACCGGCGCGATCACGGGCTGCTGAATATTGTCAATGATGTATTGAACCGGGATAAAAGCCAGGAATACAAGAAGCGCAAATTTTATCCCCATTTTCATCCGCATGGAATCAAAAAGTTGGCTGAAACCCGTGGGTTACGTATCGCCTACGCGGTTATCCATCTGTTGGAGTCTTTGGAGGCCGGAAAACAGGATGAGCGTATCGGGGCCCTGACCGCGTTGCGGGATGAAGTGATGAACGCTTCGGACGGCGCCATGCCCAAAAACACGGCCCGTGTTTTGCTGCAGATTATGAAGGATCTGGTGCGGGCCCAGGGAGATCGTGTCAAACAGCTTCAACTGGCCCATGATTTCCGGGTGACTGCAATGGGCAAGCCCCGTATCGTGCGACGGCAGCTGCAGCGCTACCATCTATTGGAAATGCCGGAAGACTGGAGCCAGCTCGCATTTGACGACCATGTCCATGACGTCAACACGAAAGGCCGCAAATCAGCCACCCATTTGATCATGGACGCCTGGATCAAAGGAATCCGGCGTCTACGCGTGATTTACTACAACCATATTCAGGCCCAATTTGCCGCCGAGTTGCTCGAGGCAGCCGAAATCATGGGAATCCAGCTTCGGATCGGGATCGAGTTTCCCGCCCGTTTCCGGGATCGAACCATTCATTTGATCTGGGTTCCCCGTGGATTTGTGGATACCCAGGCCTTCTTGTGCTTTTTAACTGAAGAGCCGGTTCGTCGGCTCATGGAAGAAGGTCGGCAGGTGTCAGCATTCCGGGAGAAACAGGTCCTCGATATTCTGTCCATGTTCAATCGGAGGCATCGACTCGCCATCAACGCCCGGTTCGGCATTTCGCTGGAGCCGATCGAAGTTCCGGCATTTCTCCGGTTCGTCCAGCCGGGGCAGACGTCGCTGTTGCATCTGGCAAAATATATCCACATGAAGCTTCTCCCTTTGATGCAGCATCGGGCATGCGAACTTCTGGCGGAAGGGGAGACGGATGAAATACCGGAGCGCCAGGAGAACGTTCGGCTGGTGGATGACATGAACAGCCTGGATTTCGAGACGATACTGGATCGGTTTCTCAGCCCGGAACAGAACCCAGACCTGCCGGATCCATCGCTGGCGGTCCATGACCCGGAGGCGCCACAGTTGTTGCAATTGTCTCCGAGGGATTTGTTGCTCCGACTGGTAAGCCTGCGGACAGGGTACCGCATTACCCTGAACCTCAAAGACCTTCGTCCCGAGGATGTCCTGGAGCTGATATATGATTGCGAGGGCATGATCACCCGGTTGGAAATTTTCAACCTGAAGGATTATGCCGAAAAAAAATCGCGCTATGTGGGGGAGATTTGTCAACTGCAATCTGCGATCAACGAGGGAAACGTCATCACCCTCAAACGGGTGATCCGGGAAATCATTCAGCGCGTGGCTGACTCCGGCTTTCCCGAAGCGACCGAACGGATGGAAAAACTGGAGGCCATTCTCCACGATATTTCGACCCTTCGCCTGATGTATCGAAAAACCCCGTTAAAATCCAGGCTGGGAAGTGATTCCACGGGACAATCCCCCCGAATGCACGGCATGGGGCTCGCGGTCCTGGATTCCCTGCCCGCGCGGGCCCAGCGGGAAATTCGATCTCCGTCTTCCGACCGGATGATTCTCCCGATCCGCATGACAGCCCTGCGGAGAGTCACCTGTATTCCCTACCGGGATTACCGTCCCTTTTCCGGGCGGTTCCTAGCCTGGTGCAGCCGGGTGCCGCTGGTCCGGGGAATGATGCAGGAACGGCAAGTCGACTGGATCGGGCTGGAGCATTCCACCCGGATGCAAATCCCCGGCAATATCGTGACGTTGGGCGGGATCCATGAAAACGCGGGAAACCAGCTCCATCCGTGTCCGGACGAATCGGATCCCGGTCCTGTCCGGGTTACATGGACCTATCTGAACACGTTTGCCAAAAATATCGTCAAAATGACCGCTGGATTCATCCCTGCCTTTTTGGCCTTTTTCCTTCGGTATGACTGGTGGGTTCTGCAATACGGCGGTGCCTTCATCTGGTTCGGCATCACGGGGATCCGTAATGTGGTGCAATCCATCCTTGGAGGCGGGGGGATGCGGCGTTCGCCGATGTTGAAGTGGAATGATTATGTCAGTTGGGAACGGATCAGCGATTCCCTGCTCTTTACCGGATTTTCGGTTCCCTTGCTGGACTGGCTGGTCAAATCCGTATTGCTGGACCGAACCTTCGGGATCACCACCGGCACCAATCCCATGATCCTGTATGCCTGCATGGCTCTGGCCAATGGGGTGTATTTGGTCAGCCACAACGCCTTCCGGGGATTTTCCCGGGCGGTCATTTTTGGAAATTTGTTCCGGAGTGTCCTGTCCATACCGATCGCAATTTTTTTCAATTCGGTTCTCGGAGGGGTTCTCACCTTTGCCGGTTTCTCGGCTGTGGACTCGATCCTGCAGCGTTGGGCCGCCGTAATTTCCAAAGCGGCGTCGGATCTGGTAGCGGGTATTATTGAGGGTGCGGGAGACCGGTACCGGAATATTCATCTGCGACTGCGGGACTATCGGGAAAAAATGGCTCGGATTCTGGAGACCTATGCCGGCCTGGAAATGCTGTTTCCGGATCGGGATGTCCTGAAAATACTGGAGGGCGGCAGCAGGCGGGTGACCGGGGACGCACAGGATCTGGAACAGATCATGATCATCCATGCGGCGGACATGATGTTTTTCTGGTATTACCAACCCCGCAGCCGAAACGCGTTCGTCAGAATGGCCCAAAGGATGTCAAACGAGGAACGCCGGATTCTGCTGGGAGTTTTGTCTGTACTGAAACGACAGCGGGATATCAGTCTCATGTTCATTGACGGGCTGATCGGGAGAAACTTTTCACGAGGTTTGGCCTTTTATCTAAACAATTCTCCGCAATACCTGAATGATATCCGGGAAATTTTACAGGATTCCTCCGACCGGATCCAAACCTGAACATGCGCAGGTGCCTATGACTGAACTTTTTTCACAGGAACAGCTTCGATCTTATGCGGAACCGTGGATGCCCTCCATGCGGCCGAACCACTGTTTCCGGGTTTATACCGACACGACGGATTTCTTCCGGATCGACTATGGGGATATCCTGCTGTTGGACGGCACGCCCTACCTGGTGCGGCACAACGCAAAAGAAGGGCGGTTTGGTCTGGATGACGAGGTGAAGTTCTGGGTGAAGCGGGCCATTGAGCTTCCCGGGGGCGGCACTCGGATTATCAAACTGGTGTTTCATGAAAAATTCACCGCCCGGATCGGAGACATCGAATTCGAATGTTTTCGCAGTCCGCGGAAGGAGCAGCGGATTCTGGATATGGTCCGGCAACATCCCAATTTCATGCACGGGTTTTCGGTGGCAGATGACCATGGTAATGTCGTTCGGATTCTCGAGATGATCCAAGGAGTTCCGCTTTCTTCCCATATCCGGGATCTGGCAGGAAAACACGAAGCGTATTTTCATGAGCTTTTCCCGGATATTCTTCAGAATTATATCCGCTGTGTCCAGGCGATCCGGTTTCTCCACCAGCAGGGCGAAAAACACGGTGATATCAGACGGGACCATATCCTGATCGACCGGGAGACCGGTGACTACCGGTGGATTGATTTTGACTATAATTTCCGGCACCGGGAAAATATGTTCGGATATGATCTCTTCGGTTTGGGAAATGTGTTGATATTCCTCGTCGGAAAAGGGGACGTGCTGATCCAGGATTTGCATGCCTTAAACCACCCCTCGTTGGCTGGGCTGACCGAAAACGATGTGAATATCGTATTCAACAACCGGGTGGCGAATCTTCGAAAGGTGTATCCCTATATACCGGAATCTCTGAACCGGGTTCTGATGTGCTTTTCCCGCGGTTCGCAGGTGTATTATGACGATACCTCTCAACTTCTGGAGGATCTGGAAGAGGCGGCAGGTACGATGTGCGCCTCCCCGGGTTCGTAACCGATTCTCCCCGTTCCCGAGGGGCGGGGTTTGCCGAAAGGAGATATGCCATGGGTTCCAGAGATTCCTCTTCCAGCCGAAACATTCTGATTGCCGTTGATGAATCCGAAAACGCCCGGCGGGCGGTTGCTTATGTGGCCCGGTTGCTCCAGGGGGTCCAACGGGAATTCCGGATCGCCTTGCTGCATGTGATTGTCGAACCGGATGAAGACTTTTTCATCACACCCGAGGAAAAGGACGAGTGGTATGCCCGGACCTCGGAATCCGTGAACCGGGTCCTGGAGGAATACCGGAAATATCTCGTTGACGCCGGTTTTCCACCGGAAAAAGTGTCCGTCCATTCTCCGATCCGCTACTGTCCCTCCATTGCGGAGTGTATTCTGGCCGAGCAGGAGGATATGGAATTCGAAACCATTGTCGTGGGAAGAAAAGGCATTTCCCGGAAAGAGGAACTGCTGTTCGGCAGCGGATCCAGCAAATTGCTGAAAATCGCCCAGGACTGCGCCGTCTGGGTAATTCAGTGAATCCCGTTCAAAATACAATGGGAAAATATCTATTTACAGGGGTTGTCGCTGGTGTGATGCGGATAAATTCCTTGACACCCTTCCCATTCTTTGGCAATAAACAATATTCCTTTACAAGTGTAAAGGCTACTATCGCCTGAACAGCCCTTCCGAAGATGAAAACGGAGTTCGTCCTTCCGAAATTTCCGAAGCGGTCGTACCCGGAAATCCGGCAGCCGATGGCGTACGCCAGGCAGGAATGATTCATTAACCTGGAAATCAACCGAAACAGGATGAAAATTATGAGCAATTCAAATCCAACAGGAGCGGTACTGGTGGTCGGCGGCGGTATTACCGGAATGCAGTCGGCCTTGGATCTGGCAGAATCCGGCTATTATGTGTACCTGGTTGAATCAAGTCCAGCCATCGGCGGTGCCATGGCACAACTGGATAAGACCTTTCCCACCAACGACTGCTCGATGTGAATTATTTCCCCCAAACTGGTCGAGGTCGGCCGGCATCTGAACATCGAACTGCTCACCCTTTCCGAAGTAACCTCCATCACCGGCGAAGAAGGCAATTTCTCCGTGACCGTGCGGAAACATCCCCGTTATGTGGATATGGATGCGTGTATCGCCTGCGGAACCTGCTCGGAAAAATGTCCCGCCAAGGTGGTTGACGAATTCAACGAAGGACTTGCCAAACGGAAGGCCATCTATGTGCCGTACGCCCAGGCGGTTCCCCTGAAATATGCGATCGATCGGGATCATTGTATTTATTTTCAGAAAGGCCGCTGCCGGGCTTGCGAGAAATTCTGCCCGACCCAGGCCATCCGCTTCGATGAAAAGGAAACCGATATCACCCTTCAAGTGGGCTCCGTGATTCTGACGGCGGGATTTACGCCGTTCAATCCGGACAAGCTGGACAATTACCAGCACGCGAAACTGGCCAACGTAATCACGAGCATGGAATTCGAGCGGATTCTGTCGGCCGGCGGACCGTTTGCCGGGCATGTCAAGCGCCTGTCCGACGGCCAGGAACCCAAAAAGATCGCCTGGCTGCAGTGCGTGGGATCCCGGGACATGAACCGGTGCGACAATCCCTATTGTTCCTCCGTTTGCTGCATGTACGCGATCAAGGAGTCGGTCATCGCCAAGGAACATCTGGGGCCGGAATTTCAGCCCACGATTTTCTATATGGATATGAGGACCCATGGAAAGGATTTTGAAAAATACTATGACCGTGCCCGCGCAGAAGGGGTGCGGTTCATCCGTTCCCGGGTTCATACGATCACCCAGGTGGACGAATCCGGGACACTGAATCTGACCTATGCGTCGGATGCCGGGGAGTGGATGGAAGAACAATTTGATATGGTGGTTCTCTCGGTCGGTATGGAGCCCGCGCGTTCCGCGGTGGAAGCGGCGGGGATTCTGGGAATTCACCTGAATCCATACCGGTTCGTCCAGACCGAAGACACCACTCCGGTGTCCACCTCTAGAAAAGGGATTTATGTGGCCGGCAGCTTGCAGGGGTGCAAGGATATACCACAGTCGGTCGTCGAGGCCAGTGCCGCGGCCTGCCAGGCCGGTGTCAGCCTTTCTCCGGCGCGGGGCACCCTGGTGAAGGACAAGATCTTCCCGGCGGAACAGCCTGTCGGAAACGAAGAACCCCGAATCGGGGTTTTTGTTTGCAACTGCGGCATTAACATCGGGGGAATCGCCGATGTCCCGGCGGTGGCCGCCTATGCCAAGAGCCTGCCGCACGTCGCATATGTGGAGGAAGATCTGTTCGCCTGCAGCCAGGATACGCAGGAAAAAATGGTGGAAGTGATCCGGCGTGAAAAGCTGAACCGGATTGTCGTTGCCGCCTGTACTCCCCGTACTCATGAACCGCTGTTTCAGGAAACCATTAAAAACGCCGGTCTGAACGCCTATCTCTTTGAGATGGCCAATATCCGGAATCAATGTACCTGGATCCATTCCCAAGAGAAGGACAAAGCGACGGACAAAGCCAAAGATCTGGTCCGGATGGCGGTTTCCCGGGCGACCCTGCTGGAACCCATCCCGGACCTGTCGGTCCCGGTCGCCAAGTCCGCACTGGTAATCGGAGGCGGGGTCGCGGGAATGACAGCGGCCCTGAGTCTGGCTGACCAGGGTTTCCCTGCTGTAATTGTCGAAAAATCCAATGCGCTCGGTGGAGCCGCCCGGGATGTTCACCATACCTCGAAGGGCGCCGAGGTCCAGCCGTTTCTGAATAACTTGATCCAGCGTGTGGAAAATCACCCAGGCCTTACGGTTCTTTTACATGCCGAGGTGGCGGATGCTGCTGGATTTGTAGGCAATTTTGAGACCCAAATCCGATGCGGCGATTCCGTTCAGACGATCCGGCACGGGGCGACCATCATTGCGACCGGAGGGAAGGCCGCGGCCGTGGATGAATACGGGTATGGGAAAAATCCCCGGATCACCCGGTGGCACGACCTCGAAAACAATCCGGAAATGCTGGAGGGTGCTGACAGTGTCGTCTTCATCCAATGCGTGGGTTCGCGGGATGAGAACCGACCCTATTGTTCCCGGATCTGCTGCACCACGTCGGTGATGCAGGCCATTTCCATCAAGGAAAAAAAACCGGATACCGGCGTGTTCATTCTGTATCGGGATATCCGTACGTTTGGAGAGCGGGAACTGCTGTATAAAAAAGCTCGGGAACTCGGAGTGATTTTCATTCAGTTTACACTGGAACAAAAACCGGTGGTGACCGAAACTCCGGAAGGTCTCATGGTGGATGTCTTTGATCCGGTTTTACAAAAACCCGTCCGGATCCAGGCCGACCTGATAAATCTGGCGACCGCCATCGAACCCTCCCCCAACGAGGACATCGCCGGATTGTATAAACTGCCTCTGAACGCGGAAAAATTTTTCATGGAGGCCCATGCCAAGTTGCGGCCGGTCGATTTCGCTTCCGACGGGCTGTTTGTATGTGGGTTGGCCCATTATCCCAAACCGATCGACGAGAGCATCGCCCAGGCGATGGCCGCGGCGGGAAGAGCTGCCACGGTGCTTGCCAAAACCGCGATCTCAGTTTCTCCCTTGGTTTCCAAGGTTGACACCGGAAAATGCATCGGCTGCGGCCTGTGTACCGAGGTTTGTCCTTTTGGGGCGATTATCCAGGAAGATGCCGAAGGCAAGGGTTTTCGGGCCAAAAACATCTCGGCATCCTGCAAGGGGTGCGGGCTGTGTGCGTCCACCTGTCCCCAGAAAGCCATCGAGATGCTTCATTTCACCGATGAACAGATTCTGGCGGCCGTTTGCGCGGTAGGCGCGTAGGAGATTCAATGACAACTGAACTGACGGGAAATGACCATGGAATATGCTGAACCCAAAATCGTAGCGTTTCTCTGTAACTGGTGCGCCTATGCGGGGGCGGATCTGGCCGGTGTTTCGCGGCTGCAGCATCCATCCTTTATGCGTACTGTCCGGGTGATGTGTTCCGGACGAGTCGATCCGGTTTTTATCATCCAGGCTCTGAAAAACGGCAGCGACGGCGCATTGGTGGCCGGCTGACATTTCGGTGACTGCCATTACCTGGAAGGTAATATTCAAGCCGAAAAGAAAATTGAAATGACCCGAAGGCTTCTCGATCTGTCCGGAATCGGGA
>CAZTKB010000116.1:0-10132 GCA_964614125.1 uncultured Desulfobacterales bacterium
TGTAGACCAGCGCTTCCTCCTCCTCTATTCCGATGTCGCCGGAGCCGATGATCACCGCTGTTTTCCCGGAATGCACTGCAAGCCGGTCCGCGTCCGCCAATTGTTTGCAGAAAAAAACGCCTTTTTTCCCGATGCCGGAAATGGGAGGAATGTGCAGGCTCCCGCCGTTGGCCAGAACCAGACGGTCATAACGGAACTCATGAGACCTGTTGGTGATTACTCGTTTTTTTCTGGGATCGATTGCTACGGCCTGTTTGCCGACCACGAGGTCGATGCCCATTTTTTGATAGTCCGAAAGCATTTTTTTGAAAACCATCTCCCTCGGAACTTGTCCGCTGATGTAATAGGGAAGTGAGCAAGGGTCATATTCCGGGAATTCCTCGGCGGAGATCATGGTCACATGAATATCCTTCCGGGATTGTTTCAGGATTTGAGCGGTGCTGTTGCCGGCTGTTCCATTGCCGATAATGATGACTTTCATGGCGGCCTCTTGTGGTAGCCTCTCTTATATTTCGGGGTGGGATTCCATCCATTTACGACATATTTCCTTGCCTTCCGCCATATCTGGAATGATTTCCCCGATATCCAGTTCCATTGCTTTCTCCGGTTTGATGAAGCCCAGTTCATCCCAGCCGTGATACCGGTAGTATTCTTGCTGAGCCCATTTCCACTTTTCACGGTCGATGACCATCCCCTTATACGGGCCGTCCTGGACTGGTTCGGTGAAGAATCGTTCGGTGTGGGTGTCGTCCTGGATACCGCTTCCCTCCCGCAGCCAGTTTGCTCTTTCGATATTGATGGTCCGTTCCGCTGCGGTAAAAATCATTTCATCGGATATATTGATTCCCGTTGCCAGTCGGAGCAGGGGGGAATAGGCCTCGTCCCAGGATCCGGCGCCGCCCCATGATCCGATTGCCTGGCAGCAGCAACTGACGATATCTGCGACACATTTGTTTTTTTCGGACCAGGTACATAGTGCGGGTTTTGTGTCCAGTTCGGTCATTTGCGAGGGGAAATTGTTCCAGAATCTGCTTTCCAATTCAGGGTTAAGTATTTTGGGAAGCTGATAAGCCCGGCTTTTTGCACATCCAGGAAATTCCAGGCAGGAGTAATTTTTCAAATGGTCGGAGCCTCGGGTGGACATGGCATATCCCAAGCTGAAGCCCATGGTTATTCTCGGATCAACACTGATATGTTCCAAACCCCTGCAATGAGGTACGATATCTTTTCCGACCTTCAGTTTTTCAGCCACCCGGATATTGCCTTCCGCCAAGGTATCCCCAAATCCCCGGCGGTTCGCGATCATGTCCAGAATCCGGATGGAGGTTTCGATGTCTCCCCAACGCAACTCGATGCCACCTGTATCCGCTACCGTAATATACCCCTTTTCAAAGGCCTCCATGGTCCAGGAAAGAGCTGCACCGGCCGAAATGCTGTCCATTCCCAGATCGTTTGCCAATCCGCACAGGACATTTACTCCGGCCACATCGCGGGAATCAATCCGCGGCCCCAGATTGCATACGCTTTCCATTTCCGGGCCGCCGCAATGAAATCCCTCCCATTTCCCTTCCCGGATCAGGGTATATCTGCCACAGGCTACCGGGCAGGACCAGCAGGCTTTTCTCCGGAAAAGGAATTTGTCCGCCCAGTTCATGCCGCCGTATATGATTTCGATATCCTTCATGAATCCAGTGGAACAATTTTTATGGGCATTGATACCGATGGCGTTACCGACATCGAAAAGGTCCATGCTGCCTTCGGCTCGTCTCCGGATTGCTGACGGGGATTTGTGGATCCGTTCCCGCAATGCCCAGGCGGCCTTGGTGAATGCGGGCGGATCCGCGATGGTGATCGGTTTGGTCCCCCTGACGGCAATGGCTTTCAGGTTTTTGGAACCCATTACGCATCCCATTCCGGTCCGGCCGCCAGATGCACTGAATGTGTTCATAATACAGGCGAATCGAACCCGGTTTTCTCCTGCCGGGCCGATTACCGAAACTTTGACATCCGGATCGTTCAATTCCTCCTGGATCATGAGGGTGGCCTGTTTGGTTCCTTTCCCCCACAGACTTCCGGCATCCAGAAAACGGACACGGTCGTCTTCAATTGCGACCCAGGTCGGTTTTTCGGCTTGCCCGGTCACAATGATCTGATCATATCCGGCATATTTCATCATGGGGCCGAAAGCGCCGCCCATGTTGGTGTCGCCATGGCCATGAACGCCTGTTCCCAGTAGCGAGCAGGTCATGGGCGATCTGGCGCTGACGGTTGTTCGGCCGGCAAGCGGCGCAAACGTGCCGCACAGCGCGCCGGATGCGAAACACAGCGGGTTGTCCGGATCCAGCGGGCCCGTACCCCGCCGGGTTTCATGATAGACCACATCCGAGTTGAAACCACGGCCGCCGATCCATTTTCTGAAATAATCCTCTGTCAAGGTTTCCACCGAAGCCTTTCGATTGGTCATATCGATTCGCAACCGTTTCCCTTTCCATCCATGCATAGGTGTATCCTCCATCCTGATTCAGGTGGTGCTGAAGCTGAAGATGAAATCCTGGTTACCTTTTCCGGCCGGCTCATATTCGGTTTTCAGTTTTTTCGCCCATTCCCGGCCCCTGGACCTGGCGGCGTCACCCGCATCAACAAACTGGAGCGCCTGCTGCATAGCACATGCCCTCACGCACCAGGGACCATCCGTATCATCCATGCAGAGGTCGCAACTCATGGTTTTGCCGGTTTCCGGATTGATCATGACCGCTCCGAACGGGCAGATGAAGATGCAGGCATGGCAGCCGATACATTTTTCCTCGAGCGTGACAACAGCACCGGAAAAAAGCCGACTCCGCGCGTTCATCGGACAAACCTTGATGCAGGGCGCTTCTACACAGGCCTGGCAAAGTATCGGAATGAACGTGTTGACATCCCGGAACTCCTGAATCCTGATCCGGGAATGGTAAGGGCTGCAGTCTCCAAAATGCAGAATCGAGCAGGCCATTTCACAGCTATGGCATCCGGTGCACCTGTCCGGGTCCACAACAATGAGTTTGTGTTGGTGGTTGTCGGTCATTTTTCCTCCTTGTGAGACACCCGGAAAAAACCTGGAAGCTGCTTTCTGACAATACTTCGGCCGCTTGTCCGTCTACAGGTCGGTGAACTGGGTGCGTTCGATGATCTGACGTTGCACATCAGGTCCCAATTCGACGAATCGGGCTGTGAAACCGGCGACCCGGATCATGAGGTCGGAATATTTTTCCGGGTTTTTCTGCGCATCAAGCAGTATTTTCCGATCGATGATGTTGTACTGTATTTGATACCCTCCGAGGTCGAAATACGTGTCGTTAAGCCGGATGAATTTTTCCGAGCCCTTGATGCCTTCGATAGCCAACGGATTGAATTTCATGTTGAACAGGGTCGATTGCAACTTACCGGCATTGATTTTGGCGGCGCTTTTGATCAGGCTGGTGGGTCCGCTGACATCTGAACCGGGAAAGGCGGACAAGGCGCCGTCGGCAAGAAATTCTCCGGCTGTCCGACCGTCCGGGGTTGCGCCGCAGGCCTTTCCCATTAGCACCTGTGTGGTTACTGACAGGGTACTGGGGCGCCACGGTTTGTCGAGCCAGTTGTTGATTTTTTGGGCGGATTCCGACCAAGCCAGGTAGAGACGCGCGGCGATTGCATCTACACGGTCATCGTCGTTACCGTATTTGGGGGCGTTGAGAAGCTTTTTTTGAAGAAAATCATGGCCTGAAAAATTCTGGTTCAGGGCATTCAGAAGCTCGTTCATGGTTACGATCCGCTCATCGAAAACCACCTGTTTGATGGCTGCGAGGCTGTTGGCGACATTTACCATGCCGCAGGAAATAACATAGGCCGAATCATTGTAGCGGCAACCCCCTTCGTATGCGTCTTTCCCGGTTTCGATGCAGTCATCCAGCAGAGCTGTCATAAAAGGGTGCACCAGGCCCATGTCATTATGAACCAGCATTATGGTGTTCCAGTATGTTGCCTCCTGCCGGATGATCAGATCCGTCAGCCGGATGGTTTCCTGAATGATTTCCTCGAATGTCGCTTTTTCGGGATCGATTGCAACATCAAGCAGTCTGTCACCGGTAACGGGATTGATTCCCCGGTTCAGCACCAGTTCCAGAATTTTCAGATTGTTCGTATGGGGAATTGCATACATGGGCATGCGTTTTCCGCAAATCTGCATATCCACACATCCGCATGGAGCCCAATCCCTCGCATCCGTCAGACTGGCGCTGGAATTTTCCAGAAATCGCCTGGTGGCCAGTTCATCGTTGAACAAGGCCGGGTAGCCTGATCCGGCTTTGATGGCCTCCACAATTTTGGTTTTGAAAACAGGGCTCATATCCTTGCGCCAGCGAACCGAAATTGTCGGTTGCCAAGTCCTGACGTTGATGCCTGCCTGCAGAACCAGCATGGACAACTCATTGTCGCATGGATTCCCGTTTGAGTCGCATCCGCCTAACGTCAGATTCTGGAAGGTGCTGCCGCCCCGGTAGGCTTCCGTGAACGTGGCATGGGATCGGGTTATTTCGGAACATTTGATCCGCAGTAGTTCCAGAAGTTCGAGTGCGCGCTGTTCCGTTATTTTTCCGGCATCCATATCGTGCCGGAACGATTTGAACATGTACTGGTCGAATCGTCCCGGCGAAATGCCGCTGCCGTTCAATTCGATGAAGAGACATACATGCGTGAACCAAAAAGACTGGATCGCCTCGTGAAAAGACGCTGCGGGATGGAAGGGAACCTTTCGGCAGATGCGTGCGATTTCGAGTAGTTCGGCCTTCCGGAGCGGATCGTCGGTTTCGCTTGCCAGCCGACGGGCTTCCCGGGCATGGTTGCGGGCGAAACAAACAATGCCCTCGAGGGCCAGTTTCATGCCCCGGTAGAAGTGGTATTTTTCAAGTTGATCCGGTGTGACCGGGTCTCCGATCCCGGCGATTTTGCCGTCGATGATGGCAACGATTCCCTTGATACCGATGTCAATGACCTTCCGGTAATCTACGATCACCCGTCCTTCCGGAACATCGAACATGAAGCGCAGGAACACAAGCTGCTGCATCCATTTTTCAACCCGGTTAAAATCGTATTTGGTGCGTTTCAGGCAGTTTTCCGCCAGTCGGCGCCAATTTTTTCTTTTCCAGAAAGCGGCAACCTGTTGAATTTTCTTCCGGTCTTCCGGAAAAATGCGATAGATCCCGAGACGTTCACCTTGTTTTTGCGGCAGGCTTCCCTCTATGTATCGCTCCTCCTCACGACGGACCTGGTGGAATGCCTCGATCATCCAAGTCTCATATTCCGGATATACCTGGGAGCCCCTGAAATATCGGGAAATATTTCCGACAATGAGCTCCTCATCCCAGATCCGGGCAGTCAGCCGAGACAGGATATGCCGTAGGGCGCCGCCAGCCCGGATAAATCGGTTTTCCCTCCAGTGGGTTTTCATATATTGGGTATACAAGACCGCCCGCTGGGAATCGATGACAGGGTCTTTTTCCAGGATTTCTTTCAGCCTCCCGGCAACGCGTCCGGATGAGGGGCATCCGTTTGTTTGGCTTCTTTTCATATTACGCCTTCCTGCTAAGGATTGATGGGTCATGCCGGGAATTATCATCCAAGCTGCCGAATGATTTTGGCGGAGTCCATCCCGGAATGCCGGTTATTTCATCAGATCCGGCAGAAAAAGGATGATCTGTGGGAACAGGATCAGGATGAGCGTGCAAAACAGGTATGCCGGGAAAAACCAGGCCACCCCTCTGAAAACCTGATCCAGGGACACATCGGGAGACATTCCCGCCACGACAAAAGCGGTGGCCCCCACCGGAGGTGTGATCGCACCGAGAGTCGTAACAACCGTTACGATGACACCGAACCAGACCGGGTCATATCCCAGTTGATCGGCGACAGGAAAAAATATGGGAATGGTGATCAACAGAAGCGCGAGGGCGTCCATCACCATCCCGCCGAAAATATAAATAACGAAAATAATGCCCATAATCGCCATGCGGGAAAAGGGCAGATCTGCCACCCAGGAGGCGATGTCAAAGGGAATGCGCGTGATTGCAAGGAATCGTCCGAAAATGACGGCACCGGTTACGATAAACATCACCATACCGGAAATCTGGAGGGTGTCCCTGGTGGCGCAGACAAATCCTTCCCAGGTCAGCCCGCCTCGTGTCAGCCCAATCGCGACGGCCAACAGGGATCCGGCTGCCCCGGCTTCGGAAGGGGTGAATATGCCGAAAGAAAGTCCGGCCATCACCAGGAAAAACAAAACGGCCATTTCGATTGCGCCTGAAAGGGATTTGAATCGTTGGGCCCAGGTAAATCGAGGCCCCACCGGACCCCATTCCGCCTGGATCCGGCAGATGATCGTGATGGTAACCATGAGAAAAACGGTCAATACGATGCCGGCGCCAAATCCACCGTAAAACAGGCGCGTAATAGACTGCCCGGTGGACAATCCGATGACGATCAGAACCACGCTTGGGGGTATCACAACACCTAAGGTGGCGCCGCTGGCGATGGTGCCGGTGCTGAGTCTGGGGTCGTAGCGATAATGTTTCATTTGGGGGAGGGCTACGGCAGACATGGTTGCGGCTGTCGCGGCGTTTGAGCCGCAGATGGCGGAAAAGGCGGAACAAGCCAAAACCGTTGCCATGGCCAGCCCGCCTCGAATGTGTCCCACCCATGCATAGGCCGCTGAATACAGTTTTTCATTGACACGGGAATGAAAAGCGATCTGACCCATGAAAATAAACAGGGGAATTACGGTCAGGCCATACTGGGAAAAGGTTGACCAGACGACGGATTCGACCATGGTGATCCCCGCGTTCAGGGAGACAACGGCAGAAAATCCCGCGAATCCGACGATCCCCATGGCAAATCCGACCGGCATGGCGAGAGAAAACATCATGGTCAGCAATGTTGCAATTCCGGCCAGACCGACAAACGCCAGGCTCATTAGCCCTTCCTCCGTGAAAAAACAATTCGGGTCGCCATATCCTTGAGAAAGACCAGGGAAAGTGCCAGGCATCCGATGGCGACACATACGACAAAAGGGTAATAGGTAATCTGAAGGGTCTCTGAAAGCTCGCCTGTTTGGCGCAGGGTTATTGTCCTTGCCACAGCCTGTCGACTCAGCATCAGGAAAAAAAGGAAGCAAAACAGGTCGTTTATTGCCCCCGTGATTTTTTGCAGACGAACTGGCAAAGAGTTGACCAGGACATCCACAGCGATATGTCCTTTTTTTATCTGGGTGTATCCCAGGGAAAACGCGGCCGATACGGCGCTCAGGTATCCGGTCAGTTCCACAGCTCCCGCTATAGGGCTCCATGTCAGTCGAAGAAAGATGTTGCCGCAGGTCAGGGCGATCATACCGATCAGGAAAAAACCGGCGATTCCGATCATCCAGCGGCTGATGAGTACGGACAGGCTTTCGAGAAATTTCATGGGGACAGTCTTCCGGTATCAGAACGGTTTGATCAGGGCTGTCAGTGGCATCTGCATCGCATTTGTCACCATCTTTTCCGGATTTTTCGTGCGTTTTCAGCTGGAATCCGCCATCGGAGAATCGACGGCCGACATCTTTCTATAGTAGATATTGCCAATTATATAATATGTCAATAAAATTTTTTAATATTTACTAAATTTACATATTTTTAAACAAAAGGCGATCCAGCCGGACGATCGGCTTTGTTTGCCGACCCGGGGGAAGGCCCATTTGGCAGGAATAACCGTAGAAGCGACCGGCCGGGATCGGGCGTTTGGCTTCCGGCCGGTTGTTACGTGCGATGGGTATCGGGTTGGAGGTTTTCGAATGTAGCCGGTAGGCTTTTAATTTTTTTCCGAAACCATGTTGGAAAGCCTGGAAACGAAATTCTGTGAGTCTATATTCCAGGCAACGGAAAGGGCTTTAGCCATAGACTCGGCCATGGCCACTGCCTGGCGGATCATGTGATTCGGATCCAGATGGGGAATGTCATAGGTTCGGTTCGGATCCATGTTGTGTGCCTTACATAGGGAATGAATCTCATTCACCTGTTTCTTCAGTTCATCATTCCCGATTTGTCTGGATCCTGGAATCGCATCGGGATTTACCGATATCAAGCATTGCATTGCCAAAGGCACCACGGCTACGAGCTGTTGAAGGGTGGCTACGGGTTGGATGAAGAGGCGGGAATCAGGTGGCTCTTCGAAAATGAACTGTTGGATGGCATTGTAAATTGTTTGCGGCTGGTGAAGTTCCGAATTCTTTGTAAGAAACTTTTCATGTATATTTCCGAACAGGGTTTCAAGGTTATAAAGAAAATACCCCTCGAGTTGTTGCCGCTCTATTTTCCAATAATCCCCCCGTTTTGATTGGAATGTGGTTTCATGGGTATCCAGAAAGTTTTGGATCTGTTCCTTGTACATCTTTTCCACCGCGGTTTTATCCAGAAAGCCCTTTTTTTCTACCACTTCCTGCATTTGATTTTTGATTTCCCGGATCAGGTCGGATAGGTCCAAGCCTTTTAGAGAGTATTTCGAATTCACCTGTTGCAAGGAGAACGAGACCAGATTTTCTTTCGTTGTCTGTGCTATCCAATAGGTGAGGCTATCCGATTTCTTTTTCTCCAGAAAGTCGGTAATACTCGATTGAGTGATCCGGGCCGCCTCCGTGTCGTCCAATAAACCCTCATTAAAAAAGGAATCACTAATTTTCGCTTTGATTGTTCCCACCAATCCATCAAGGGAATCTTGTACCAACGAAGGGTCAACATCGAGCCAGCTGCACATCTCAATGACAAATTCTTTGTTGACCTTGTTATCCCATTGGTTAAATACCTTCAGTTGCTCTGCGTCTTGTGTAAATGATTTTTTCAAATCCGAAGTGACAAGCCTGTGCTTTCCATCCATACCCATCCGTTGGAGTCTTTTGGTTAACCGATTGGTCATGGCTTGGATGCGGTTAGAGTCCATATCCCATTCCAGCATGGAGTCATGAAAAAAAGATTTCCAATCGATTGTTTCGATAAACTTTTCGTTTTCCTGTTTGTTTTTTGCGATACAGATCTCAGAACGTTCGGCAATAATCTTCATCATCCTGTCGGTAAGGCGGATATCCCCTTCTTCGAATTTTTTCAGTTTCCGGGCACGATCATTCTCGCGCGTGTTGAAGCCGATACAGTAACGGATGGTGTCTTCATCGAACCCTTCCTTTTTCATTGTCTGAAGGAGGCTTTGGTTTACCATCCGTTTTTCGGTTTTAAACCGACCTGATGTGATCGGTTTCCGATGGACTCCTGTTTCGTCGATCGTCAGTTTCTGTTCCTTCCCATAGCCCGGATACGTACCTTTTTTAACAAATGCCTGAAATGACAAGTTCATGCTAGTTTCCTCCTTTTTTGAGCTACATGAATTGTTCGAACAGATGGAAAGCCTGGCAACCGGCCGTGTAACCGGGACATCCGGCCGGTATCAATTTCCGATGGTGACTATTTTTCTTGGAGGGTCTGCATCAAATCCGGTAATTTCTGGCCGGCCATTTTTTCCGCGAGTTCCTGTGCCTTCGCGACATGTTGTTCTTGTTTCGCCTGGAACTCTGTGATGTGTTTTCGGTATATCTCATCGATGGCATCCTGATCCAGATACCCTTTTTCGTTCCATTTCTGTTCTATCTCGTTTTGGATGGACAAAATCAGTTCATCATTAGAGCTATCGATCTGAAAATGTTTAAAATCTTATTTTTCCCAAGAAAATCTAACCAGATTCTCTATTGTCACTTCATTCTTCCGGGTAGAGAGATCTTTCTTTGGGTCTTCCATATTTTGTGCCAAGAGAGCTTTCTCGTTTTCGGTTTTTACGTAGGCCATCAAAATGGATTTGGTCAAATCCTCAACTAATGGTAATGTTACTTCCAGCCCGGAACCATGGTGTTCTTTAATGTTATTTCGGATGGTTTTGCCCAGTCTGTCCAGAGGCAGATTGCTTTCGGGAATGAGACGACTCTCTGACGGAAGTGACTGATACACTTTTTTGAGATAGTTTTCGTTAACCTCTTCCAGACATTTACGCATACACTGATATTGAACAAATTCTTCCTCAATAACTTTTTCCAAATCTTTTTCGG
>CAZTKB010000117.1:0-10120 GCA_964614125.1 uncultured Desulfobacterales bacterium
GAGTGCAGCATCCTCAGACAGCTTTTCCTGCAAGAAAGGCGGAATAGGTCCCCCGCTCCGGCTTTCCGGCAGAAAGGCCGGCAGCTCATCCTCTCTTCCCTAGCGCAGAGAATGGGCAAGGTTAATAAATTTTTCCCTCCCCACTGGTGGGGGAGGGCCAGGGTGGGGGGGAATAAAAGCGGGACAGTCCACCCCCGCTCCGGCTCCCAGGCCGAAATGCCGGCAGCTCATCCCATCTTCCCTGGCACAGAGAATGGACAGGGCTAATAATTTTTCCCCTCCCCACTGGTGGGGGAGGGCCAGGGTGGGGGGGATTTTTTAGGAATCGAGGGATTCGGGGAGGAAACCGAAATGGTACCATATGAGGAATTGGATTTGACAAATGTCCGGACCTATTCCGCCCGAAACCGGGCATCCAAGGTGCAAACGGACATCGAGGCCGGCCGGATCCATGCCGGCATGAGCTTCCGGCAGTTCCTGGACGCCCTGCCGAAATGCCTGAAAGCCGACGATCTGCGGCACATCGCCCGGGCGGTGGTGTCGGCACGGGGGAAAAAAAAGCCTGTCATTGCCATGTTGGGCGGACATGTGATCAAAACCGGCTGTGCCACCGTTCTGATCGACCTGGTTCGGGAGGGTTTTCTCTCCCATGTGGCTTCCAATGGAGCCGCCGCCATTCATGACACCGAACTGGCCCGTTTCGGCCACACATCCGAGGATGTGGCCGCTCAGCTGACGGATGGATCCTTTGGTATGGCCGCCGACACGGCGGAACTGGTCAATCGAGCCGCCGAGCGCGCGGCCCGGATGGGAGAGGGATTCGGCGAATCCGTGGGTGCGCTTCTGGACTCCGAAAATCCGCCATATCTGGATCGCACCCTGATCCATCACTGCTACCGAAATCGGATTCCCTACACCCTGCATGTGGCCATCGGAACGGATATCGTGCATCAGCATCCCAGTGCCAGCGGCGCCGCTATCGGCGAAGCCTCCCATCGGGATTTTCGGATTTTCGCCGCGGCAGTATCCCGCCTGGGTGGCGGAGGCGTGGTTCTGAATTTGGGAAGCGCGGTGCTGATGCCGGAAGTGTTCCTGAAAGCGCTGTCAGTGGCCCGGAACCTGGGATATCCAGTAACTGATTTTGTCACCGCCAACCTGGATATGTTCCAGCATTACCGTCCAATGGTCAACGTAGTCCACCGGCCGGTGCAGGCCGGCGGTTCCGGATACGCGGTCACCGGGCACCACGAAATCCTGATCCCGCTTCTGGCCGCAGCGATATACGAATACGCCGGGTAAGATACCCGGTGTGGAAAGGAAAATATGTTTGCCCACGAATGGCAGGAACATGCCGAGTGCATGAACCGGCTGATATCCCTCGAGCCGGACATCGTCCGGGCCGGGGAGTGGATGGCCGAGACGATCGCAGCCGGCGGGAAAATCCTGGTCTGCGGCAACGGCGGGTCAGCGGCGGACGCCCAGCATTTCGCCGCAGAGCTGATAGGCCGGTTCGAAAAAGAACGCCGTGCCTGGCCGTGCATTTCCCTGACGACCGACACCTCCAACCTGACCGCGATCGGAAACGACTATGGATTCGACACCATTTTTTCGCGGCAGGTGGCCGGGATCGGCCGTCCAGAGGATCTTTTGGTGGGAATCTCGACATCCGGTAATTCCCCGAATGTCGTTCAAGCGGTGTTGACCGCCCGTGGGATCGGGATGAAGACCATCGGCCTTTTGGGAAAAGATGGTGGGGAACTGAGAAACATCGTCGACCACGGTGTGGTAGTTTCCCACGCCCGGACCGCCCGGATCCAGGAATGTCACGTTTTCATCCTGCATACCTGGGCGTTGATCATCGAACACCATTTGTCCTGATTCCGGACCGCAACCCGTCCATCCTCCGAAATGTCAGCCGATGGCCGCCCGAACGGCATCGGCGATGTCCCGGCAGAACATCTGAACCTGACTGAGCGACTTTCCCTCCACCATCACCCGGCAGATCGGCTGGGTACCGGAATAGCGGACCAGCACCCGTCCATCCGCTCCCAAACGCCGGCGAACCGAATGAATCAGCTCCGCAACTCCGGGCAAGGTATCGATTTCGGGCATGGATCGCACACCGACAGATATCGTTACCTGCGGGAACACCGTCATGACATGCTTCAACTCGGACAGAGGTTCGTTGATCGCGGTCATGGCCTCGACAATCTGGAGGGCGCTGAGGATCCCATCACCGGTGGTATGGCGATCCAGAAAAACCATGTGCCCGGAATCCTCGCCACCCAGCACCGCTCCGTAGCTTTTCATGGCTTCCACGACATTCCGGTCTCCCACACGCGTCGCAACATGGTCGATATCCATGCTGCGCAGAGCCGCCCGGAGCCCCATGTTACTCATGACGGTCGTAACCACAACCGGTTTGACCAACCGCCCGGTGTCCCGAAACGCCCGGGCGCAAATCGCAACGGCCTGGTCTCCTGTCAACATCTCCCCGGTTTCGTCACATACCCGTACCCGGTCTCCATCTCCATCCAGGGCAAACCCAACGGTAGCCCTCACCTCCCGGACACGGGTGGACAACAGCTCCGGATGTTCCGATCCGCAGGCATCATTGATATTGCGGCCATCCGGATGGTCGGCCAGGACATCCACGGCGGCCCCCAACTCCCGGAACAGATCCGCCGCAATCATGGATGCAGCCCCGTTAGCACAATCCAGTACCACCCGAATCCCTTTCAGCAGGAATCCATCCGATACACTGTCTGCAAGAAATCCCCGGTACCCCGAAACCGCCTCCGGGCATGGGCGAATCGTCCCCGGATCAGTCTTCCGGCCTGGCTCGCCCGAAAAAAAACCGCTGACAACCGCCTCGAGTTTCTGTTCCTCTTCCATGGACAGTTTGAAACCGTTCCGGTTAAAAACCTTGATCCCGTTGTCCATCCAGGGATTATGAGACGCGGATATAACCACCCCGGCATCGGCCTTCAAGGATCGAACGGCATGGGCAACTCCGGGAGTG
Organism: uncultured Desulfobacterales bacterium; assembly: GCA_964614125.1. GTDB lineage: Bacteria > Desulfobacterota > Desulfobacteria > Desulfobacterales > Desulfatirhabdiaceae > UBA4064. Next base: position 3,023 of record CAZTKB010000117.1, read on the forward strand.
GGAAGGACCCCTGCCAAGAGGACCCTTCCCCCCTCGGAACTGATGCCGGCCGCGAGGACATGTTCCAGCATATCTCCGGACAAGCGGGTATCTTTCCCCACGAGAATCGTCGGCGCCTTCCCGGCATGTAAAAATCGGCCGATGCCTTTGCCGATTGCCAGCACCCCTTCCACGGTCATCGGAAATTCCCCGACCCTTCCGCGGATCCCATCCGTTCCAAACAAAGAAAGCTGCTGAGACATGGATATCCCCGCTATTCCCGCGTTATTTTTTATCAGGACGGAACCCCAACTTGTCCATCCGGTATCGCAATGACCGCAAATTGATCCCCAGCAATTCCGAGGCCCTCATTTTGTCCCCTCTGGCAAACTCCAAGGCTTTTTCAATATAGGCTTTTTCGATTTCCTCCAAAATCGAATCCAGGGATACCCCGTGCTCCACATCGCGCAGATCAAACCGCCGGTCCTTGATCCCTTCGATCCATCGGCGCCGGTGGACCATTTTATGCGTGGAAATGGCCAGACTTTCCGGAAGAATGATGTTGGTATTGGATAACGCGACACTGCGTTCGATCAAATTTTCCAACTCCCGAATATTTCCCGGGAAATCGTACCGGGTCAACAGATCAATGGCGTAGGAACTGAGCTTGACGATTTCCTTGTCCATCTTCCGGGAATAAATTTCAATAAAATGCTGTGCCAGCAACCGGATGTCCTCTTTCCGTTCGCGAAGAGGAGGCATCCGTATCGCTATGACATTCAGGCGATAGAACAAATCCTCCCGAAACCGGCCGGCGATCACTTCCTCCTCCAAGGACTTGTTGGTGGCCGATACGATCCGGACATCCACGTGCACATCCTCATTTCCCCCCACCGGTTTAAACACTTTTTCCTGTACGATCCGAAGCAGCTTCACCTGAATGGGGAAGCTGAGGTCCCCGATCTCGTCCAGAAAAACGGTACCCTTGTCCGCAATTTCGAACAGACCCTTCTTATCCTGAACCGCACCGGTGAAGGCCCCTTTTTTGTAGCCCATCAACTCGCTTTCCATCAGGTTCTCGGGGATTCCGCCGCAGTTGATGGCGACAAAAGGGTGCTGTTTCCGGTTGCTTTCATCATGGATGGCCCGGGCTACCAGTTCCTTTCCGGTGCCACTTTCGCCGGTGATCAGAATATTGGTGGTGGTTTTGGCGACCTGGCGGATCATATCGTAAATCTTGTGCATGGCGGGGGAGTCGCCGATGATCTTGCCGAAATGCAGGGTTTTCCGAAGGGCCTTTCCCAGGATCTCCTTCTCCTTGTCCCGGGAAACGCTTCTCATGGAAAGAGCCTGCGCAACCGTCTGTTTGAGTTCCGTGTTGTTAAACGGTTTGGGCAAAAAATCGTAGGCCCCCTCGTTCATGGATTCCACGGCCAGCTCGGTGGTAGTATAGGCGGAAATGAGAATGACCGGAATATCCGGGTTTTTTTTCTTGGCATCCCGCAGAATATCCAATCCGGTCAGATCCCCCAGCCGGATATCGCACAGAATCAGATCGAAAGATTTTTTCCCGAGAATTTCCAGCGCTTTTTTTCCGTTTTCGGCACAGACGACCTCATATCCCTCCTGCGAGAGCAGCATCTCCAGAATCTCCCGCATACTAAGCTCGTCATCCACCACCAGAATTCGGGAAGCGATTGTTTCTTCCATCGGATCAATCCCGGTCCGAAAGTCTGTATGCGACTTTCCCGCGAACCATCGTCAAAGTCGCCCTCCCGGTGAGTTCCCACCCCTCAAACGGGGTGTTCCGGCTGAGGGAGAACCCATTCTCCGATTGATAAATAAACCGGGCCTCCGGATCAATCACGGTAATATCCGCGGGAAACCCTTCCCGGATTCCGCAGCGTAGGCCCAGTATACGGGCCGGACGGGTAGACATGGCGGCTATCAGCGCCTCCAAGGTCAGGACACCGGAGCGGACCAGTTCCAATCCCAACGGGAGGGAGGTCTCCAGCCCAATGATTCCGAATGCCGCCTGATCGAATTCCACCTGCTTTTCCACCGTCGAATGCGGAGCGTGATCCGTGGCAATCACATCGATGGTGCCATCAGCCAATGCGTTTCGAATGGCGTCACGATCCTCTCCGGACCGTAATGGCGGATTCATCTTCGCGTGGGTATTGTAACCTTCCACAGCCTCTTCGGTCAGCGTGAAATAGTGGGGAGCTGTTTCACAGGTCACCGGAACGCCTCGATCCTTTGCCCATCGTATAGCCGAAAGCGATTCCCGGGTACTGACATGGGCGATATGCAGCGGTGCCCGGGTCAATTCGCACAAAGCCAGATCCCGGAGAACCATAATGCTTTCCGCAGCATTCGGAATGCCGGCCAATCCCATGCGGGTGGCCATGACCCCCTCATTCATGGACCCTCCGGCAGCCAGGGCTTCCTCTTCGCTATGGCTGATAACCAAAAGGCCCAGCCCGGCCGCATATTCCATCGCACGCCGCATCAGAAGGCTGTTGGTTACCGGACGGCCGTCATCGGTGACCGCAATGATCCCGCCGGATTTCATATCTCCGAAAGGAGCCAATTCCTGTCCTTTCAGCCCCCGGCTCATCGCCCCGACCGGATAGACACGAACTCCGCCGGCCTGTTCGGCGCGAGTGCGGACATACTCCGTCACCTGCCGGTTGTCGTTCACCGGCTTGGTGTTGGGCATCGCGCATACGGCGGTGATTCCGCCGGCGGCCGCAGCCCGGCACCCGGAAACGATGGTTTCCTTATACTCGTGGCCTGGTTCCCGCAAGTGGACATGCATATCGATCAAGCCGGGAGCAACGATCCAGCCGGCGGCATCGATCGGATCCACCCGGGCATCGGACGGCAGAATTTTCGACAGATCCGCACCGGCAGGCAAAACCCGGTGAATCCGATCGTTATGAATCAGAACATCCATGGCACCATCCAGGTGTTCCGGATCGATGACTCTCCCACCTTTAATCAGGGTCCACATGTTGACTCCCTCCGGTAACAAGCAAATACAAAACAGCCATCCGGACCGCCACCCCGTTGGCCACTTGGTCCAGGATGACGGAATACGGCCCATCGGCCACATCCGGGGAAATTTCCAGGCCCCGGTTGATCGGTCCGGGATGCATCACCAGGACATCCGGAGAAGCGCCCTGAAGACGGGCCCGGTTCAGCCCGTACATCCGAGCGTATTCCCGCTCATCAGGGAAGAAAAATCCTTTCTGGCGTTCTTTCTGGATCCGCAGCATCATGACGACATCGGCCTGGTAAATGGCTTCCTCCATGCTACGGGCCACGGTAACCCCGAGACATTCCACCCCTGGAGGGATCAGGGTGGGGGGACCGTACAGAACCACCTGCGCACCCATACGAGTAAACCCGATGCAGTCGGAACGGGCTACCCGGCTGTGGGCGATATCTCCGATAATGGCGATTTTCAGTCCCTCCAGTTTTTTTTTGTGCTCCCGAACGGTCATCATGTCCAGCAGAGCCTGGGTGGGGTGTGCATGGGTGCCGTCCCCTGCGTTGACCACAGAAGCGCGGATCGTTCCAGCCAGCATATGGGGAGCACCGGATGACGAATGCCGCAGCACCACTACATCCGGACTCATCGCTTCCAGATTGCGGGCGGTATCCAACAGCGTTTCCCCCTTCACCATACTGCTGCCACCGGCGGTCAAAGAAATGGAATCCGCGCTGAGGCGTTTTGCGGCGATATCAAAGGAAGTCCGAGTGCGTGTGCTGGGTTCGTAAAAATACAGGATAACGGTTTTTCCGCGGAGGGTGGGAACTTTTTTGACAGGTCGACGGGAGATTTCCCGCATATTCCGGGCGGTGTCCAGAATCAGACGAATTTCCTCCACGGAAAGGCTGTCGATGTCCAGTATGTCTTTTCGGGTAAAGTGCATGGGACCGTCGCTTTCAATATGGGGGAATCAAACATCCCCCGTCGCGGAAATCGCGCCGGAATGGCACGGAAGCAGCCCGACAGGCTGATTTTATTTCAACAGGTTGAAAATGCGATTCAACCGGATGGAAACCTGGTCCTTGTCCCAAGACCAATAGATCATAAACGCCTTTCCTTTCACCGCCTTCAATTTGACAAAACCCCAGTAGCGGCTGTCATAGCTGTGGTCCCGGTTATCCCCCATAACAAACAAACTGTCCGGAGGCACGGTGACAGGCCCGAGAAAATCCCGGGGCTGAACCCGTGGGGGAAAGGTATGGGGGTCCGTATAAATACTGTAATCCTCATTTTGCAGCTCTCCATTCACAAAAAGCTGTTTGTTCCGAATTTCGATCACGTCCCCGGCGATGCCGACTACCCGTTTGATGAAATCCTTGTCCGGATCTTCCGGGAATTCGAACACGACAATATCGTTTCTCTGAGGGTGTTTGATTGGAATAATCGTGGTTTTCAGATACGGCAGTTTGACACCGTAGATGAATTTATTCACCAGAATGTGGTCGCCGATCTGGAGGGTTTCTTTCATGGATCCGGAGGGAATCTTGAATGCCTGTACCACAAAAGTTCGAATAAACATGGCCAGAAGAACGGCCACCACAATGGCCTCGATATTTTCCCGAAGCCTGCTTTTGGGCTTGATTTGCCCGGGATTTTCCTCGGTGCGATCCGATTTCAACTGAGACAACCTTTCTGTTCTGTTTTCTCTCTGATCCTGCCCCGGTTTTCCTTCCGGCTGGGATCGCTTCAACCCATGAAAGAAAGCGATATCCGGAGGAGGATATGGGAAAAGATCCCGGCAGCCACATCGTCAATCACCACGCCGGCCCCTCCGGGTACCATCGATTCCAGCCGGCGGATGGGAAACGGCTTCCAAATATCCATGATCCGGAACAACACAAAGCCGCTCGCAACCACGGAAACGGTAAACGGCAGCCACAACAGGGTCACCACCATGCCGACGATTTCATCGATTACAATCCGACCGGGATCCTTTCGGCCGATCAGCTTCTCTGCCCGATCCGCAATCCATGCGGATGCGACTGCAAAACACAGCCATACAGCCCCGGCTGTTGCCGGAGCCATAAAAGACAAGGCAAAGGCCGGTAGCAGTCCTGCCAGGGAACCGGCCGTACCCGGCGCACGGGGGAAATATCCGCTCCCGCATCCGGTAGCCAGAAACAGAATGGTCCGATTTCCGAACGACATGGCTTTTTGTAGTATCGGCCGGCGGTTTTGTCAAGGCATTGTCGGGCTGTTCCCAACGCCTTCCGCATGGACCCGAACAATTTCCAGAACCAACTCCGCGATCTCCACCATATCCGACAGCCGGACATTTTCTCGAACCGTATGCATGTCTTTCATACCGGTTCCCAGCACACCGACCACGACCCCTTTTTCAAAAAACACATTGGCATCCGCGCCTCCCCCGGTATACTTGGTCACCATGGGCCGACCCAGGTTGGAGGCAGCCTGCCGGGCCAGCATCACAACCGGATGATCTTCCGGAATACTGGTCCGTTGGAAATCCGGCACCACACGCGTCGTCAGCATCGGCCGACCTGCCTCCAAAGAATCCGGGACATAGTCACGAACCGCCTCTTCGAAGGCCCGGGTCATCGTTTCAGTGATAGAGGCCAGTTTCTCCGGGTCATGGCTGCGCACCTCTCCCTTGACAATCACCTCGGGAGGAATGATATTGGTAGCCAGTCCTCCCTGGATCAAGCCGATGTTGCACGTGGTTTCCCGGTCGATTCGGCCCAGCTTCAGTCCGGCGATGGCTTTGGCCGCAATGAAAATGGCATTGATGCCTTTTTCAGGAGCCGCCCCGGAATGTGCGTCCTTTCCATACACCGTGAATTCCAGCTTGTTGCTGCCCGGTGCATGGGTGATCAGACCGTTCGTGTCGGTCGCATCCAGCGCATATCCCCAGGAAGCCGTGATCCGGTTCATGTCGAGAAATTTGGCTCCCAAAAGACCGATTTCCTCGCATACCGTCAACACCACTTCCAGAGGGCCGTGAGGAAGGTTGTTCTCTTGAATGACGCTCAATACTTCCAAAAGAATCGCAATCGCGCTCTTGTCGTCGGCCCCCAGGATCGTGGTGCCGTCGCTGGTGAATACACCGCTGTCGAAATGCGGAATAACCCCGGTCCCCGGTTCGACGGTATCCATGTGGGCGTTGAGCATCAGGCAGGGAACGTCGACAGTACCGGAGAACCGTGCAATGAGATTTCCCGTATCGCTGCCGGTTGCGGAAGCGGAGTCATCGATATGAATTTCGGCTCCCAACGCCTCCAATCGCTGTCGCAACTCCATACAAATACGACTTTCGTTTCGGGAGACGCTGTCGATTTGCACCAACGACATAAATGTTTGGGCCAGTCTGTCTGTTTGGATCATCACTCCATTCCTTGTCCGTAATGAGGGCGAATACCAGGCGGACGCCGCCGCCGTTGCTGCTGCGGGAATATCCGGCCGATGATCAGAAGTTCCGATGTACAATCGGATGGATTGCATAGAACAAACCTTTCTTTTCTGACATTCAGGCGGATAGAAATCAAGATTTTTTACATTTCGTCCTGCGATTCGAACAGACAGACATCGAATTTCGGGTTTTCCGGTTCGTCTGCTGTCAGGCGATTTTGCCCGCCGTCCCGGGGTATCCCATGGTCCGTCCATGTTTGTATATTTGGTCCATGGTGTCCACTGCGGATCAGGCAAGCAAACGGCTAAATGGCCCGCCGTCCCGGGGCGACCGATCCCGCTTCCCGGCGGAAAGGCCGATAGCGCATCCCATCTTCCCTAGCACAGAGAATGGCCAAGGCTAATAATTTCCCTCCCCACTGGTGGGGGAGGGCCAGGGTGGGGGGGAATAAAAGCGGGATAAGCCACTTTTACTTCGGCTTGCCGGATTGGCAAACGGTTGATTGGCCCGCCGTCCCGGGGCGACCGATCCCGCTTTCCCTGGGAAAAGAACTCGGATGCGGCACTCGCAGACGGATCGGACAGGGGGAAATTCCTCCGAAATGGACCGAGACAACTGACCGGTCTGGATGAACCAACCCGGCCGTAGTCGCTGTCCGATCCGGCGAGTGCGGCATCCTCAGACAGGCTTTTCC
>CAZTKB010000118.1:0-10113 GCA_964614125.1 uncultured Desulfobacterales bacterium
CCGGTTGGATAAAACGGTTTCTTTCTGGTCCTGCAGGAACCGTCGAACTCGGTTCCGATAATCATAAGATGTTTCCTGCTGAAGCGGATCCAGGTTCTGCGGGACGATCAGGGAAAATTTGGAGGATGAACGGTAATAGGATGGTAAAACGAAAGCGATGACGGCGAAGAGAACGGAAACAGTCAGAAACACCGAAAGAATCAATCGCTTTCTGTCAAAAACAATGAATACGAATTCCCGGAATACATTTTTCATTGTGCTATTCTCTTCAGCTGTTTGATAATAATCGAATCATTCGTCGTAATCGTTCAGATGGTAGTTGGCCGTGAACGATGCGGAAAATGGTAGTACAGCATAAATCCCCTTGGTAAACACTTGCTCGAGTGTGTCGTTGATTTCGGCAATGCTGGTTTTGGGAACAAACACGATATCTCCCGGTTTCAGGCGTATGTTGGTCAGAGAATTACCCGAACGGATCGCCGAAGCGATATTAACGGTAAAGGCGATCGGCCTCTCCAATCCGTCGTTTCGAAAAACCGCCACTTCCTCCAATCCCCCGGTTTTTTTGAAACCACCGGACAGGGTGAGTGCGTTCAACAGATTGGGAACTGAGGTGATGTCATAGACACCCGGCCTTTCGACTTCCCCCATAACATATAGTTTGGGATGATGGATCTCCAGAAGAATCAGGGTCGCATTCAGATTTCTTACCTGTTTGGAATACGCCTGATTGACAATTTTTTCCAACTGGGAAAGGGTGAATCCCTGCGCCGGAAGGTTCCCGATTAAGGGAAATGCGATTCGACCGTCCGGAGAAATAGGGGCGATCTTGCTTTGTCCTCTGGGGGCAGTGGTGATCGCTTTTTTCAGTTCCGCGATTTTCACATTGAATTCTTCCAATGCCACGGTCACCGCCGGATCTTTCAAATATTTCCGGTATTCCTGGGTCAGATACGTTGACAATTCCATGGGAGTCCTGGATTCGGCAAAAACATCTCCGATCAGGGGCAAAGAAATTTTTCCGTCTGTTCGAACCAGGACGGAGGAACTGAATTGCGGATGATAGGGGAGATGGACGCTGATACGATCCTGGACTTCGATCCGATACTCATCCGAGGTTCTTTCGTATTGAATGTGGTATACGATTTCAATGACATCCCCAGGTCCGAGGCGATATTCCGGAACTTTCGGAACAATGATATCCTGAATGATCTGATAATCCGGGTTTTGCGGAACTTTTTCCGGGGTGATGGCCAGTTCGGTTTCCAGCTTTTGGAATCGCTCCAGATCCTCCGGAGTCTTGATGGAGGCATCAAATTTGGACGAATTATCCGCCGAATGACGGTAACAGGAAGGAAAGCAAAAAAACCCGATAAACAGCAGGCAGAAGGCGATGGCTTTTACGACCGGGGGTAGGTTACGTGACATTCTATCATCCCTCTCCTCAAAAATTATGGTAAGCCTCTACCCTTGAAAAGGGCAAGAATCTTAATTCTAAAATAGAAGCTTAACAATATTCAACATATTTCAAACCATAAGCAAAGATAATGCTTTTTTCAGCTTGATTTTCAATATCCGGTCAAGCCGACCAGATTTTCGAATATTCCTGAACCGTATATTCAATGTTGTATTTGTCCAACACCGTTTTTCTGGCATTTCCGGCCAATTCCCTTGAGCGGGCAGGATCTGCAAGGAGGGTTGCCGCACCATCCGCCAATGAAGCCGGGTCGCCCGGTGGAACCAGAAATCCATTGATTCCATGTTGAATCACCGCCATATTGCCGGGTTCGGCGGTTGCCAGAATTGTTTTTTGAGAAGCCATCGCCTCCAGCAGGGCAAGTGACGTCCCTTCCCAGAGGGAGGGAAAGACGAAAATATCGGTTGCGCCGAGAATGTGGCTGATATCATGGCGTCCGCCCAGGAAATGAACTCGGTCGGATATCCCCAGATCCATGGAAAGGTTTCGGAGTGAGTCCTTCAATTCTCCCTCACCGACAATCAACAAATGAACAGGGACATCTCTATCCAGAAGGAGTCTCACCGCGCGGATCAGGTAGGAGTGCCCCTTTTGGGCGGAAAGACGGCCGATAGTCGTCAGCAGGGCAGCGGTTGTTTCGGCCCCGACATACATCGGCTTCACTTCGGAAGAGTGTTGTCCATCAAATTCGGCCAGATTGATTCCATTGGTGATCACACGGATTTTTTCAGGCCGAATATGGTAATAACCAACCAGCTTTTCTCGAATATCATCCGAAACGGCAATGGTGAAATCGAATCCCTGATTGTATAACATCCGATAAAGTTGTTTCCGAAGGTGATTTCTGGGGTCGAGCCGCCTCCTTCCCGAGGGAAGGAATGGGTAGTGGTTGGTTGTCATAATTTTCTTTACACCGAAACATTTACCCGCTGCAACTCCGAGAATTTCTGAATCCGAAAGGTGAGTGTGAAGAACATCCACATGGCGATTTCGACAAATTCGGATAATATCCAAAATGTTTTCCAAAATATATTTGGAAAAAGCTACCGGGTTTTGTATGCTCGGGCGCACCCGGTTGAGGGGATACACATCGACTCCCATGGATTCCAATCGGTCTGCCAGGGCAAGAAACGGCTGGAGGACACAGACGCTCATTTGGAAACATTCTTTGGGCAGCCGTTGCGCCAAGGCGAGCAAAAGCATTTGAGCACCGCCGAAGTCCATGGAGTCTATGATATGTAAGATATGTATTTTTTGGGACTGCATCAGGCATTTCCTCGAATTTGGACTCTAAATTATTCCTTTTTTCATGTTCACTTAAAACCGAATTTGTTTCGATGATACTGATACCAGGTAAGGAAACAGATCAACAACCATATCTTTCGAGAAAATGGCAGAGAAGGTTTGGAGGTTTTTTTCATCGATTCCCACATGGCTCGGATGAATGTTCGATTCAGGATCCCGACTGCACGAAGGTTATCCTCCTGGAAGCATTCCTCGGTATGACCACGAAGAGGATTCAGGATCCATTCCGCCAAAGGTACATCAAACCCGTGTTTCTTTCTGATGGCGATTTGACGCGAAAGATTCGCGGGCAACTTCTCCTCGAGCAGGTTTCGCAATATTTTCTTTCCGGTAAATCGGTCGATCTTATAACGGGATGGGAGACAGATGGCCTTTTCCACCAGCATGTGATCCAGATAAGGAGTCCTGGCTTCGATACTGTGGGCCATGGTCATTCGGTCCACTTTCGATAACAGATTGTCGGGCAGCCAGAAGAAAAGATCCAGCAGAATGGAAGTGTCGGACGCTCCGATGTCAGGTCGGAAGGAGTCGAAAAGAGATTTCATCCGATCCAGATGACGGTTTCCGAAATTTTGCTGCCAATCCATGCTTGGTAAAAGCCGGGTTAGAGAAGCAGGCCCGAAAACAGAGGTCCATCGGGAAGATCCGATTTCCCGGGGTGATCGGAAAAGTTTTGCAGCTCTTCCGAGAAAACTGGGGAGTCGGGGGGTGGTTTCCAGTATTGTCAGCCAGGAATCCATTCGATTCTTCGCCCAATTGGTGGCTGGATTTGGAAACAGGTTTCCGGCAAACCTTTCATCTCGATAATGGGAATAACCCCAGAACAACTCATCTGCGCCTTCCCCGGATAACACCACCTTGACATGTTCCGCGATTTTTTTCGATATCAGAAAGGTGGGGACGCATGCAGGATCTCCCAGGGGCTGATCTGCGTGATAGATGACCCGGCGGTACAGATCTTCATCGAGGTTCCCACCGTCGACATCCACCAGTTCGATACCCAGAGATTTGGCAACCATTTTTGCATATTCCGATTCATCCAGGTCTCGATTTCGAAACGAAACCAGAAAAGCTTTCAAAGGGCTGGATGAAACGGCTGTGGCATAGGAAGTCAAGAGGCTGGAGTCGATCCCTCCGCTTAAGAGGATACCGATCTCTACATCCGCGATCAAGCGGTATCGAACACTATCCTCGATTCCTTGATCGATATCACGCGGATTGGTGGAGCTTTCGCGGCAGGAATGGATTCGATCGCCGATAGACCAGTAAACATCATGCTCGATCCGTTGAAAAGATATGTCGAGCTGAATGCATTCTCCCGGCATAACAGTCTGAACTTCCCGGTAGATTGTCCAGGGACCTGGTATATACTGCAGGGAAAAAAAAGCCGAAACGCTTTCCGGATCCACGGTGAGAGAAAGATCCCGAAAACCATGGAAAAACTTGATTTCAGAAGAAACAAAAAGAGAGTTTTTCGTCAAGCAGTAAAATAATGGTTTCTTTCCCAGCCTGTCACGAGACAGCAGCACGGTTCTGTCTTTTCCATCATAGAGGACAAAAGCGAACATCCCCCGAAGACGAGCGACGAAACTTTTCCCATAAATATGGTAAGCTCCCAGAATCACTTCCGTGTCGGTACCGGTTTTCAGACGATAACCTCGTTGAACGAGATCTTGCCGGATTTCCTGGTAATTGTATATCTCGCCGTTAAAAACAATATGCAGATCGTTTTCCGGGTCATGGAGCGGTTGCGTGCCGGAATCGGACAGATCGATGATGCTAAGCCTGCGATGCCCCATGAGAACATGGGGGCGGATCCAGAGGCCGGAGGCATCCGGTCCCCGGTACTGCATATGGTGAAGAATACGATCCATATCCGGCGCAATACGTTGGGTTGCGGTGGGATCCGATGTAAAGGCGGCGGCTATTCCGCACATGTCTTTTTCCTTTTGGAATGGATCAATCTTTGGAAAAGTGACAGTAGTTGATCGGAATGGGTAGCCCAGGAGCATTCCTGCCGGACAAACATTTTCCCGGCTTTTCCCATCTCCCGCAGGCGGTTTCGATCGGAAAGCATCCAGGAGAGGGATGTTTTCAGATTCTCGACAGAACCCGGTCGAAACAGTCTTCCGGTTACACCGTCTTGGATCTGTTCCGATATCCCCCCGATATCAGAGGCCAGGACAGGTGTTTCATGTAAAAAACTTTCATATACACTCAAAGGGGAATTATCATACCAGTTGCTGGGCACCACACTGAAAAGGGCACCGGAAATAAGTTCAGACAGTTGGCTTCCCTCCAAAAATCCAACAAAACGAATTCTTTTTCGATTCTCAGGGAGAATGATTCGTTCCAGGCGCTCTTGCTCTCTGTCGTAACTCCGTCCTGCCAGCACGAGGTCGGGCAAGCCATCCATTTCCTGATAACCCCGGATCAGGGTTTCTAACCCTTTTTCAAACGAAATCCTGCCGAAATAAACCATGTAATTCCGGTCTCGCTTTGGAGGATTGTTGTCTGAACTGCTCACCGGAGACCGCATTATATAGATTTTTTTTTCTTGAAATCCGCCTTCCATCAATTTGGTTTTCATGAAATGGCAGGGCACAACAAACGCGTCGACCAGATCATACAACCCGAGCACCCGATGGAGTGCCATTGCGGCTGCACGAAGACATGAGGCCGCAATCGAATTTTTAACACACCGGAAACGGACTCCATGAAGGTATTTGCCTGAAATACAGAGAGTACAGGGCGCTCCCTCTCGAAGGAACAGATAAGAAGGGCATAGCAGGTGATAGTCCCCCAATCTCATCACAACGGGAATGCGATGCCTGGCAAAAGTGTGGAGGATACTGGGGGACATATAGTTATAAATATTCAGGAGGTAAGCAATGTCAACGGGACCCGTTTTACGGATCAGCCTATCAACGGCGGTTCGAGCCTCCATGGAGTAGACGCTTCTACCTACATACCGCATGATATTGGATGGTTTCAGGCGAATGTTCCGAAAAAAAATCTGTTCCGGAGGTCCGGGAGAAGGTAAAAAATAAACACTGTATGGTGATTTCCAGCTTCCGGAGTATTGTACGCTGAAAGGAATCACCGTATGAGTCATACCGGAAAAATGCTGTATGAAATCATGGAGGTACTTTTCGGTACCACCGTTTAAAAAAAAGAATTTGTTGCAGGCAAGTATGTTCATGGTGCCAACCGACTCAAAGGGTTGCCGGGGATATTCAAGGCACTGAAAAATGGATATCGTTGAACCATATCATGCCAGTTTTCTCCGGATAAATCCGGATATGGCGTTGATACAGGTTGTCAATTCGGCTGTTCGGGTGATCCAAATTAACCCCAGGTATACTCCCGAAGAAAGTCCCAAGGATATGATTACAATAACAAGTCGTGGGAACTCCAAACTGGATAGTCCAGACAAGGTTGCCCACCCGCAAAGCATCATTCCCGCAGCGGCGGCGGTCATCCGGAAAAAATTGGAAAACACCCGCCCCAGGTTGGTGATGTACAATCTCTTTTTTAAAATAATGATAAACCATATCGAAATCGTTCCAAGAGTCAGGCTTGTCGAGAGTGCGATTCCCATGACGCCCAACCAATTCATAAAAACCCAATTAAACACCACATTCAGAAAAATTGTCACTCCTCCCATGTAAAAAAGAACCCGAGGTTGTTGTAGCGCCGCGAAAAACGTTCCGTTGATCACGACATAGGCATGAAAAAACAGGCCGATACTGAAACATATCAATGTTTGAGAAGTTTGACGGACCGCTTCCAGATCGAATGCGCCACGTTTCAGAAGGTAAGTTACCAGATCTTCGGAAAACAAAATCATCAGGCAGGTGAGCGGAATGGTCAGGAAAGCCAGAAAAATCAGAGAATAGGTAAAAATATCCTGCAGGTTTTGGCGGTTTCCGTTCGTGGCCTCTTCACTGATATACGGAAAAATAGCTTTGGAAAGAGCGGCGATGACCACTTGAATGGGCAGGTCGTTGATCCGAAATGCGTAGCGAAGGGTGGAAACAGATCCGGAAGCAAGCTGAGTTGCCATCATCTGGTCAATGAACAGATTGGAATTGGCGATTAACTGGCTTCCGAGAAGAGGTAGCGCCATCCACCAATAGGAAGCCATTTTCGGTTTATCAAATGGAAATGGGGTTCCATAGCGGAATCCATGCCGCCTGACAACAAATGCCAGATATATGATTTTCACAAGGGATCCGGTCAAAAATCCCCATATCAGACAATACACCCCCACACCGATATCCAGCAGCAAAAAGAGGATCAGGATGATGTTGACAAATATCGGGGCGGACATCAAATGAAAAAACTGTTTTTTTGCATGCAAAATTCCTGTCAGAATGATGGCCGAGCCGTCGATCAGGATCAGGAAGGAAAGAAAACGCAGCATCACCACGGCGGATTGTTGCTGATCCGGGGGAAACCCGTATCCAACATAACGGATAATGGCCGGGGCGAACAGAAAACAGGCAATGGTGATAACCGAAAAAACCGTGCTAAGGATAACCATCAGCCAAGTGGTATGGGAATCCGCTTTTTCGGGGGATAGATTTCTCCATTCCGGGTAGAGCGGTACGAAGGCGGCGGAAAGAGCACCGGAAAATACAAGAACCAAAATCCCGGGAAAGGCATATGTCAGGTTGAAAACATCCAAAGGGGCGGAAACCCCGAAACGCTTCGCGGTAAGGATCTCCTTTCCGAGGGCCAGGATTTTATCCGCAATCGTCCAGGCAATGATGACAAAACCCGCCCGTCCGATTTGTCCGGCCAGCCCGGGGGCGTTCGAGTGCGAGTCATTTCTCACAAGACACGCTTGGCTTCTGTGATTGGAGATTTATTTTTTTCGAGGCGATTGTTCAATTTTCGTCTCACAGTGCTGGAGCAACTGGTGAAAACGTCGGTGGCGAAGGTCTTGAATGGCGTGGTTCGCCGCCACGGCCCGCTTCCCCATTTCTTCGGCATGGTTGGGATTTTCCCAGAGCCATGCGATCTGTTCTCTTAGGTCTGAATCGTTGCCGGCCTCGTAAAAACAGGCTGTGATCCGGTGAACCGCATATTCGATGGTTGCCATGTTTCGACTGACAACCACCGGTCTTCCCAGGGACATTGCCTGCAGCATGCTTACCTGGCCGGCGGCGATCCGGTAATCAAAAAGCGGAATCACGACCACTCGGCTTCCTGCTATCCATTGAGTCAGTTCCGATTCCGGAATGAATCTTTTCAACAATTGAACATGTTCGGGAAGATGGTAAGTCGGTTGAAACTTCTGGGACAGAATGACCAGCGGCCGGTTCATGACAGAAACCGCCCGGATCAACGTATCAAAGTCTCGATCGCTGTTACCAAAGGAAAAAATATAGTCCTTGGATCGGTTAACGGAGGCTTTCGGTTTGGGTAGAGCCTGGGCCAGCGGAAGAAAGAGAATTCGATCCCGCGGAATCTGAAACATGCGGCTGTAGATCATTTCTTCCTCCGTGGAGGTACAACAAAAATAATCAATTCCGGGAATCGCCATTTGTAACAGAAACATCCGGAACCGGTAGTATTTTCGTGTTCCGGTCAGATCGATATGAAAATCCTGAATGATATGAACCGGCTTTTTATTTTGAGGAATCATCCGGGACAAAATCCCATAGCATACCCCGATCCGCATCTGCCAGGATACCATTACATCCGAGTGCCGTCTCCGAAACAGGGCGAAGATGGGAAGATAAAATTCGGACAGCAGGATGGAAATAGATGACAGGCGAAAAGGCATGAAAGATGGTCTCAAAAAGGGCTGCAACACCTCGACATGAGGATACCGCTCTTTCAGAAATCGAAAGAAGGACCATTTTCCGGTTTCTTTCCAGTTGATAATCAGGGTGATTTTCATGGAATGCGAGTTCAAACGGTTTCGAATAGTTTCTCGAATTTCTGAGCCATGGTAGAAATGTGAAACGTTTCATTGACCAATCTGCGGCAATGGTCTTTCATTTTCTGTTTCAGTTTCTCGTTTGCGAGAATGATCCCGATACATTCCGCAAGAGTTTTGGGATCTTCCACCGGTACCAGATATCCGGTTTGTCCAGGGAAAACAATTTCTTTCATGAAGCCGACGTCGGTGCAGACGATCGGGATCCCGACTGCCATGGCTTCAAGAGCCGCTACGGAAAGAGTTTCCTGTCTGGGGTAGGAGGACAGACAGTTGACATCCACAGCCGCCAGAATATCCCCCAGTTCTCTTTGAAACCCCAGAAAATGAACCGAACCGGCGATCCCCAGTTCCGATGAAAGTTTTTTCAAGACAGGCGCTTGCGGCCCGTCCCCGATCACCAGGAAATGAGTGTGAGGCCATTGTTGAAGCACCCGTTTGGCGGCTTGGAGGAAAACGTGATGCGCCTTGTCAGGCCGTAATGCCGCAACAATGCTGACCACCGGACTATTTTCCGGAATGCCGAGTCGTCGGCGCGCGTCCGAGGCGGTCAAGCGGGATTGAAACCGGGCAGGGTCAACCCCATTGTAAATGACCGAAATTTTGTCGCTTGGAATATGTTCGACACGGGCGATGTAATCCGCGTGCCCTTTGGCTGCAGCCACCACTTTATCGACACCCAGATGGAGGATTCTTCTTCCGAACATCGTCCAGGTATGGAAGGGGTATTTTCGCCAGGTCTCGTTTTCCCAGTTGATGATGGTAGGGATTTTGGCGAGCCTTCCGGCGATCACCCCATAAAATAGAGTGTTTAAATGATTGATCAACAACAACGCATGCGGTTGGAATCGACAAAAAACCTGCATCAGACTGTGTACCCCTGCGATGTCGTATTTGGAGCGGATGATCCGTGTGGCGGCGGGAAAACCGAGTTGGAGGATCTCATGTCCCAAATCACCCGGATCGCGCAGAAAAAAAAGGTGAATGTCAAAACGATTGCGGTCGATGTGTCGAAGCAGTTCCAGCAGAAGCTGCTCGGCGCCGCCGATCACCAATTTGGATACGAGGATGGCAACCCGTGTTCGGGAAGTGGTATTCATGAATTCCCCCCGACTTCCAGACGGAACAATCCGGTTCCATTAAACCCGATATATACAGCGGGAGGTTGGACACTTGCCTGGGTGATGGAGTGAATGTTCACAGCTGGAAGATCCATTTGGACAGATTGAAAAGACTTTCCCCGGTTCCGGCTCATAAAAAGACCGTTTCCTGCCAGGACATCATACCGTATGGTTCCCGCCCACAAACAATCCGGAAGGCCGAGATGAAACATTACCGCATTGACCGCGGTTTCATGGGAGAACGGAATTGGAAGCCGGGT
>CAZTKB010000119.1:0-9996 GCA_964614125.1 uncultured Desulfobacterales bacterium
CGGGGTTGCCCTGGCACAAATCGGGGGGCAGTTATCCCGATATTTGCGGGCCCGGATCGGGTTTCCGGTCGCTGTCCGGTCTGCGGCCGGCATTGCGGATTCCACAGAATTTTCGCTGCCGGAGGTCTGGTCCGATGGCGAGGCCCTCTACCTTCCCCCCGAGATATCCCGGTTTCCGAACACCAACGCCAACCGGGAGCATTACCAGTGCCTGGTCCGCCTGGAAGCGGGAGTTCTGGAATTCGGGAGTTATGAATTTGATGTGGAAAAAGCTCTGGGAC
The DNA here is from genome assembly GCA_964614125.1 of uncultured Desulfobacterales bacterium. Taxonomy (GTDB): domain Bacteria; phylum Desulfobacterota; class Desulfobacteria; order Desulfobacterales; family Desulfatirhabdiaceae; genus UBA4064. The sequence continues at coordinate 282 of CAZTKB010000119.1, forward strand.
GCATTCCCGGGGGTCTGTCGGCCGGGCATATCGGGCTGGATCCCTCTGTTTCGGATCTGGACCGGTTTTTTTCCCTTTTCCCCAGTCCTTCTCTGGCATCGGATTTCTTCAGCCTGTTGGATCAGGGACGAATCCGGATTCTATGCCAATCCCGCTATCCGGGACTCCTGCGGAAACTGGTTCCGTTGATGGAAAAGGAACTTGATCATTCGATCAATAAACCACAATCACCGGAAGATCTGCCGCGGGAACTGATCCGGCGGATCTCTTTGGGTCTTCCGGTTCGACCGGAATTGCCGGATCAGCCAGCTGGCTGGGTGGAACACATCGCATCTGTTTGGGAGGCGGAATTTCATCGGGATCCTTCGGTTGAAACGGTGGCGGTGGCCGTGTCCGCCATCTATCCGGCCGCCCGGGCATGGCTTGGGGACGGAGAAATCAGCTGTTTTCCTTTTCCGTGGGGGATGCGCCTCATTCCCGGGCCGGCCCATGCCGTTTCCCGAAAATCCCATCGGATCGCCGAGAAAATCAGGGCATCTCTTGCCCGGCAGGGCATCCATCTCTACCGTTCGGAGGTACCGAAAAAAATTCTCCGATCGGGTCGGGTGGATCGGGACGCTGTTCGGAATCTGATCCGATCCGCCGACATGGATCCCGGTTCGGGTCAGGATGCGTCAGATGGATCCGAATTCCAGGAGCCGGAGGCTGCCCGGGTTTCCTGGTACCCGGAATGGGATGCGAACCTGCAAGACTATGTCTACCACCATGTCCGGGTGATCGATCGGGATGTACCCGAGGGAGACTCGGAATTTTACCGGCAAATGCTGACCCGCCATGCCGGGCGGATTGCCGGAATCCGGCGCGCTTTCGAAATCTTGCATCCCCAGGGGATCACACGTCTTCGGCCGTGGGCCGATGGGGATGAATTCGATTATCCCGCGATGCTGGATTACGCGGCCGACCGCAAACGGAAATGCATGCCGTCCGATCGGCTCTATATTAAACGGATTAAACAGGAACGATCCGTTTCCGTTCTCTTGCTGGTGGATTTGTCCCGTTCCACCGCCCATCCTGCGGCCGGAAAGGACGGCGATCGGAAAACGGAATCGGTTCTGGGGGTGGAAAAAGAGGCAATTGTGTTGTTCGTGGAGGCACTGGAGGCGATTGGGGACGATTATGCCGTGGCGGGTTTTTCCGGAACCGGAAGGCTTTCTGTGGATTATTTTCGGATCAAAGATTTTCAGGAGACGGCAAATCATCGGGTGCGTGGTCGGATCGGGGCACTGACCCCCCGACGGAACACCCGGATGGGAGCCGCCGTTCGCCATGGAACGCGGGAACTCGGCTGCACCCGGTCTGCGGTCAAGCTGATGATCGTTTTGGGAGATGGGTTTCCCAATGACACGGATTACAAACAGGGTTATGCGATCGCGGACACCCGGCAGGCGATTCTGGAAGCTTTTTCCCGCCACATTCATGTCCGCGCCATTACCGTGAATATGGCGGCAGACCCCCGTCTCGATGAACTCTACGGTGCCCGGCATCATCATGTGATATCCGATGTAAGCGAATTGCCGGAAAGACTGGTACGGATGTACCGGACCCTGACTCGGATGTAGCCAAAAGCGGCGGGGCGCTGGAGGCAACGTAATTTAAGTTCTTTAATCATCACGGTTTTTTGAAAAAGGTTGACAAGTTTCCGCGGTAACGGGTATCTTCTGGTTTCACTTCGCGGCCGGTTCGCGGAGCAACCCGGATACTTTTTACAGGAGGCGGTCGAACAGAACCCATCATGAGCTGTAAAATACTCATCAACGCCAGTGATTCATCCGAATGCCGGATTGCCAAGGTGAAGGACAGCAAGCTCGAGGAATTTCATATCGAAGGAGCCTCCCGGGAAATCACCCAAGGAAATATCTACAAAGGCGTCATCACCCGGATCGAGCCCAGCCTGCAGGCTCTTTTTGTCGATTACGGGGCGGACCGTCACGGTTTTCTCCAGAAAAGTGAAATCCATAACGACTATTACCAGAGTGATCCCGGCGGTGATTTCTCCATTCAACATCTGGTGAAAAAAGGCCAGGAACTGTTGGTTCAGGTGATCAAGGATCCGATCCTCAACAAAGGGGCCATGCTGACCACCTTCATTTCCCTTCCGGGAAGGCATGTGGTGCTGATGCCCGGAAGCGACAGCCGGGGCATTTCCCGCAAAATTGAAGACGAGGAGGAACGGAAGCGGCTGAAGGAAATCATGGGTTCCATCAAACTGCCGGAAGGCTACGGAGTGATTGTCCGGACAGCCGGAGCGGGGTGCTCGAAGACCGAAGTCACCAAAGACCTGAACTATTTGATGCTGTTGTGGAAAAACATCAAGGCCAATGTCATGAAAACCCGGACGCCTGCCCTGCTGTACAAGGAACGCAGCCTGGCGCTCCGCTCGATTCGGGATTATTTCACTCCCGACATTACGGAGATCCTGATCGATGATTCCAATATCTATCGGGAAGTACGGGAATTTATCGATCTGGTATCCCCCAAGCATTCCAAGATCGTCAAGCTGTTCAAGGGCCCCAAACCTATTTTTACCAAGTTCGAATTGGAAAGCCAGATCGCGTCCATTTATGACAGCCGCGTCGAGCTGAAATCCGGCGGATCCATCGTGATCGACCAGACCGAAGCCCTGGTCGCGATCGATGTCAATTCCGGAAAGGCGACCCAAGGCCGATCGATCGAACAGACCGCTTTGGCGACCAATCTGGAGGCGGCCGAAGAAATCGCCAGACAGCTCCGCCTGCGGGATTTGGGGGGGCTGATCGTATTGGATTTCATCGACATGCGGGACCAGAAACACAAGCTGGAAGTAGAGAAGGCCATGAAAACCTTTTTGAAGGAGGATAAGGCCAAAACCAAGGTGGGCCGGATATCCCGTTTTGGGCTTCTTGAAATGTCCCGGCAGCGCCTGCGGCCCTCCATTCAGTATACCAGTTATATGCCGTGTCGGGTCTGCCGCGGGAAAGGGGTGACACCGTCCCCCGAAACGCTGGGAATTGCGTTTCTGAGATCCCTGAGCCTGGAATCGCTGAAAGAAGATATATCCGGCGTTACAGGCTATGTTCCCACCGAAGTGGCGTGGTTTCTTTTGAACCGGAAACGCCGGGAACTGATCGACCTCGAAGAACGGCGTGGTTTCCGGATCCACATCGAACCTGATCCGGCCCTGGTACCCGGGGAAAACCGGATCGTCTGTGACAAAAAAGGGGAAAGCTCCTGACAGAAGCTCAGGTCGCCCCGACGGATCCACATTATCATTTATCGAAGGCAAAAGGAGGCAACCCACGTGGTAAGTACAGCATATGCTATGGGTCAGGGAGGCGCCGGTGCAGCGGGCGCATCCGGTGGTTTGGCGTCTTTCATTCCGCTGATTCTGATGTTCGCCATTTTTTATTTTCTCCTGATTCGTCCGCAGCAGAAGAAAAACAAGGAACTCCGGGAAATGATCGCCAACCTCAAAAAGGGCGATCGGATCCTTACCAGCGGCGGAATTCACGGGCAGATCACCTCCGTGGAAGACACAACGGTAACCGTGGAAATATCGGATAAGGTTCGGGTAAAACTTAACCGGGGCAATGTCGCCGGCGTCATTTCGTCGTCATCGGCCGCGCAACCGCCCAAAAAGGCCGTGGCTGAGGCGGAAAAGTCCAAGTGATCGAAAGGAAGAACCGCAGTGAAGATGCATATGGGAAAGCTCGTCACGGTGCTCGTCATATTGGTGGCCGCCATTGTTTATACGCTGCCGACGTTCCGACCCGGGCTGTGGCCGCATAAAAAAATCAACCTGGGGCTGGATCTTCAGGGGGGAATGCACCTGATTCTGGAAGTTCAGACCGAAAAGGCCGTGGAAGGTGTTATCGAGCGGATGACCTACGACCTGAAAAACCGGATGAAATCCGGCCAAGTTCGGTATGCCTCCATCGAACAGGCTCCGGGGCACAAGATAACAGCCCGGATCGAGGGCAACGACCACATCGGGAAATTCGAAAAAATCCTGGACGAAGACTTCCGGGAACTCCGTATTCAGTCCCGGTCCATGGAAGGGGAGACACTGGCTGTAACATTGGATCTTCCGGACCGGGAAAGTGACCATATTCGGAAGTTGGCGGTGGATCAGGCGCTGGAGACCATCCGAAACCGGATCGACCAGTTCGGTGTCAGCGAACCGGATATCCGAATTCAGGGAGAAAATCGCATTCTGATCCAGTTGCCTGGAATCAAGGACACCCAGCGCGCCAAGGATCTGATCGGCAAGACCGCGTTGTTGGAGTTCAAGCTGGTGGATGAGGCCCATGACGTGGATGCTGCGGTCAAGGGAAATGTTCCGGCGGGTTCCGAGCTTCTGTATGAAGTCCGGGAGGATCCCCAGACACGGAGGGTGACCAGAACCCCGTATCTCTTGTACAAGCGGGCACAGTTGAACGGCAGTTATCTCACCGATGCCAGGGTGCAGATTGATTCCCAGTACAACGAGCCGTATGTATCCATCAAATTCGACAAAAAGGGCGCCGCGATTTTCGAAAAGATCACCGAAGAAAACGTGAAGAAGCGTCTGGCTATCGTGCTGGATCAGAAGGTATACTCCGCACCGGTCATACAGGAGAAAATCAGCGGAGGAGAGGCCCGGATCACGGGCCGGTTCACGACCGAAGAAGCAAGGGACTTGGCGATCGTTCTTCGGGCGGGTGCTTTGCCGGCACCGGTTACAATTCTGGAAGAACGCACCGTTGGCCCCAGCCTGGGAACCGATTCCATCCGGCAGGGGATATTGGCCGGCCTTGTGGGCGGCATCCTGGTGGTGCTCTTCATGTTGATTTATTACAAAGGTTCCGGTGCCATCGCCAACCTGGCCCTGATTTTCAACATTTTGTTGATTTCAGCCGGTCTCGCGGCGTTTCAGGCTACCCTGACACTGCCCGGTATCGCCGGGATCATTCTGACCATCGGTATGGCTGTGGATGCGAACGTGTTGATCTTCGAGCGGATCCGGGAAGAGAGCCGGACCGGGAAAACCCCCCGGGCTGCCGTGGACGCCGGATTCGAACGGGCCACCTGGACCATTCTGGACTCCAATATCACGACATTGATCGCGGCGTTGGTGCTGTTCCAGTTCGGAACCGGTCCGGTGAAAGGCTTCGCGGTGACGCTCAGCCTGGGAGTAGTTTCCAGTGTGTTCACCGCCCTGGTGGTCAGTCGGTTGATATTCACCTATTTTCTGGTTGACCGGAAAGTCAGCCGTTTGAGTATCTGAACGGCGGCGATCCGAAGGTTTGTCCGCACGGCATTCTCTTATCGCCCTCCGGGCTATTATCCGGCTGTCAGGCCGTCTGATTTGGATAGGGAAAATTTATGGAAATCATCAAACCCGATATCAACATTGATTTTATCGGTAAACGCTTTATCGCCTATGTGATTTCCGGCGTGGTGATTCTGGTCAGCGTTCTGGCCCTGGTGTTTCAGGGGGGGCTTCGCTATGGAATCGATTTCGCCGGGGGGACCGTACTGCAGATCCGATTCGCCGGTGCTGTTTCTGTCGACGCCATGTATACGGGATTGGCTGTTGTCGGCATGGATAAACCGACCATTCAGACTTTCGGTGATTCCGAGGACAACGAATTTATGGTCCGTACGGATCTGTCCCTGAAAACAGACGAGGAATTCTCCAACCGGGTGCAGCAGGCTCTCACGGAATCAACCGGAAAGGAAGTCGAAATCCGGCGGGTGGAAATGGTCGGCCCCCAGGTGGGCAAGGATCTTCGGGAAAAAGCCTTGTTCGCCATCTTTTACTCCCTGCTGTTTATCGCCATCTATATTTCCGGCCGGTTTGAATTCAAATGGCTTCAGTGCGGGATCATCGCCGCTTTACTGATGGGAGGTGTGTATTTTCTGAGCCTATTGCAGCTCAGCATGGCCCTGTTGATCACCGGGGCACTGATTCTGACCCTGGCCCTATTCTGGATATTCAACCTGAGGTATGCCATGGGTGCCATCGTGTCCCTGCTTCACGATGTCATGATCACCATCGGGTTTTTCACCATGTCCGGACGGGAGTTCAGCCTCCCCATCGTGGCGGCGGTTTTGACCATTATCGGTTATTCCCTGAACGATACCATCATTATCTATGACCGGATCCGGGAGAACCTGAAAAAACACCGGAAACTTCCCTTCGAAACCGTTATTAACCGGAGTGTCAACGAAACACTCAGCCGTACCATCCTGACAGTGGGAACCACTCTGGTGTCGGTTTTGGCGTTGTATTTCCTGGGCGGGGGGATTATTCATGACTTTGCGTTCGTGATGATTGTCGGTATCCTGGTCGGTACCTTTTCTTCCATCTATGTGGCCAGTCCGATATTGCTGCTGTTCCAGGGGATTAACAAAAGACGTTAGGAGATGGAACGGTATATTCCCTGGTTTGCCCTGAAACATGTTCACGGAGTCGGAAACCTACTCTACAAGCGCCTGATCGACCGTTTCGGGGCACCGGAAACGGTCTTTGCGGCTTCCGATGAAGACCTTCTGTCCATCGACGGTATTTCTTCCCGCTTGATCCAGGCGATTCGGAATCCGGTCATTCCGGACAGTGTCCGGCAGGATCTGGATCTGGTGCTGGAAAAGGGCGTCCGGTTGATTACCCTGACGGATTCGGATTATCCGGTTCTGCTGCGTGAAATACCGGATCCTCCACCGATTTTGTATGTCCGTGGTCATCTGAAAAGGATGTTTCCAGCGGTAGCGGTCGTAGGATCCCGAAATGCCACCGAATACGGAGTCACCGTTACCCGGCGGTTGAGCGCCGAACTATCCCGCCAAGGATGGATCGTGGTCAGCGGAATGGCCCGGGGCATTGATACGGCGGCCCACGAAGGCGCCTTGAGCGGCCCCGGTGGTACGATCGCCGTGCTGGGTAGTGGATTGGAACGAATTTATCCGACCGAAAACGCCCCGTTATTCCACCGGATCATGGAAAACGGGGCCGTCATTTCCGAACTTCCACTTCTTACCTGGCCCGATGCATACCACTTCCCCCGCAGAAATCGGATCATCAGCGGCTTGACGTTGGGAACTGTCGTGGTGGAGGCGTCACGAAACAGCGGATCCCTGATCACCGCCCGGATGGCCCTGGAACAGGGAAGAGAGGTGTTTGCCGTTCCGGGAAATATCCACTCGTTTAAAAGCACGGGAACCCACATCCTGATCAAGTCCGGCGCCAAACTTGTGGAACAGGCCCGGGATATTCTGGATGAATTGGAGCCTCAGATCCGGGAGGCAATTATCGTTGATCCACCGGATTTGCCGCCTGTCGATAATTCATCCGGCAAGCCCGCTCCCACCGTTTCCCTGACCCCGGAGGAACAATCGGTGATGGCGCTGGTGTCGGTTTACCCGATTCATGCGGACGAGTTGGTTCGAAAAATCCCTATGCCTCCGGGAGAACTGAACCGTATCCTGATGCAACTGGAACTTAAAAGGCTGTTGGTCAAGTTGCCTGGAAATTATGTCCGTGAACCCTGAAATCCTATCCATTGGTCGAGATATCGAGGAGTGTTTGTGAGCCGGTCCCTTGTCATCGTGGAATCCCCCACCAAAGTGAAAACCGTACGGAATTATCTGGGTAAAGATGTGGAAGTGGTCGCCACGGTCGGCCATATCCGGGATCTTCCGGAAAGTGAGATGGGAGTGGATATCGAAAATGGTTTCACTCCGAAATACACGACCATCGCGGGAAAGCAGAAAGTTATTTCCGCTCTGAAAAAGGCGGCCGAAGGAGCGACCGATATTTATCTGGCACCGGACCCGGACCGTGAAGGCGAAGCCATCGCCTGGCATACGGCGGAGGTTCTCCGGAAAAAGGGACGGAATTTTTATCGGGTACTCTTTCACGAATTGACAAGGAAGGCGATCCTGGAATCCCTGGCCCATCCGACCGAACTGGATCGGAATAAATATGAAGCGCAGCAGACCCGCCGCATTCTGGACCGGTTGGTAGGTTACCAGATTTCTCCGTTACTATGGAAAAAGGTCAAACGGGGACTGAGTGCCGGGCGGGTACAATCCGTCGCGGTTCGGATGATCTGCGAAAGGGAAAGGGCCATCCAGGCTTTTGTACCGGAAGAGTACTGGAGCGTGACTGCGGTTTTGGAAGGAAGCCGGCCTCCGGTATTCCAGGCAAAACTGGTCAAAAAGGATGGAAAAAAAATTACGATTCCCACGGGGGACGCCGCCCGTGCCATTGTTGAGGAACTTCGCAGCCAAACCTTTCTTCTCGACAAGGTGCAGACCAAAACGGTTCGGAGAAAACCCCTGCCACCGTTTATCACCAGTAAGATGCAACAGGAAGCGATCCGGAAACTGAAATTTTCCGCCAAAAAAGCCATGAGCATCGCCCAGGAACTGTATGAAGGCATCGCGCTGGGAGACGGACAGCCGGTGGGATTGATCACTTACATGCGAACGGACTCCACCCGGATTTCCCGCGAGGCGGCCGAGGAAGCCGTACACTGGATACAGCAGCATTTCGGTCCGGATCATACCGTCGGGAAGCCCCGATTTTATGCCAACAAAAACAAGGCCCAGGATGCCCACGAGGCGATCCGGCCGACCTCGGTCGAGATTACCCCGGACCAGGCGTCGCCGTACCTGTCCCGGGACCAGGCGGCATTGTACTCGCTGATCTGGAAGCGTTTCGTGGCGTCCCAGATGGCCGATGCCCTGATCGACACCCTGACGCTTACCATACAAGCCGGAAGCTGGCAGTTCACGGCCGGCGGATCGGCTGTCAAGTTTCCGGGGTTCATGGCACTGTATGTGTCTGTAGACGACGAGTTGGCGGACAAGAACCAGGAAGGAAAAGATAAACTGCCGGTGTTACAGCCGGGAGAGGTGCTCGCCCTGCACAATCTGATACCCAAACAACATTTCACCCAGCCTCCTCCGCGTTTCTCGGAAGCGTCCCTGGTCAAGGAACTGGAGGAAAACGGGATCGGGCGCCCCAGCACCTACGCGAATATCCTGAGCACTATCCGGGGTAAGGCGTATGTCGACTTGGTTAAGGGATATTTCGTTCCCAGCGAACTGGGGTTTATTGTCAACGATCTGATCGTCGGAAGTTTTCCGGAGGTTTTCGATGTCGAATTTACCGCGCGGATGGAGGCGGATCTGGATCGGATCGAATCCTCTGAACAGGAATCCCTGACAGTCCTGACCGATTTTTATTTCCACCTCCAAAGCCGGTTGGAGCGGGCGGATCAGGAGATGATCAGCATGAAGCGGACCGGAACGGTCACGGATATTGACTGCCCCCAGTGCCAGATCCGGAAATTGCACGTAAAAATGGGGAAGAACGGCCATTTTCTGGCGTGCAGCGGGTATCCGGATTGCCGGTTTTCCTGTAATTACACACGGGATGAGAACGGGAATATCGTCATGGAGGAGCGGCGGGCGGAAGAAACGGTCGATCAGGTGTGCGAGAAATGCGGGGAACCCATGGTGGTCCGCCAGGGCAAGTTCGGGACTTTTTTAGCCTGCAGCGGATATCCGGCCTGCAAAAACACACGTTCCCTCACGGGAGACGGAGATTCGAGGGAAACCGGGGTTCCTTGTCCAAGGCCCGGATGCACCGGTTCCGTGGTTCAGAAAAAGTCCAAAAGAGGGAAGGTGTTTT
>CAZTKB010000120.1:0-9922 GCA_964614125.1 uncultured Desulfobacterales bacterium
CCCTGGGAAAAGAACTCGGATGCGGCACTCGCAGGCGGATCGGACAGGGGGGTATCCCGTTGAAATGGACCGAGACAACTGACCGGTCTGAATGAATCAACCCGACCGTTGTCGCTGTCCGATCCGGCGAGTGCGGCATCCTCAGACAGGCTTTTCCTGCGGGAAAGGCGGGAAAGGTCCCCCGTTCCGGCTTTCCGGCGGAAAGGCCGGTAGCTTAACGTAACACTTAAAACTCTATTCCGGCTTTCCGGCGGAAAGGCTGGCACCTTATCCCCTTCTTCAGCCGCCGATCGAGGCCATCCGGGTATGCACTTCCGAGAGGGAGTGGGCGTTGATCCGGTGTTCCGCCGCCTTATGACGGACGGCTTCATAAAACACCTCGGCGATTTCCCGGTCCGTCGCACCGCTCCGAATCGGGGTTTTGATGTCCTCCTGGCGGTCCGACAGCAGGCAGGAACGCAACCCGCCGCTGGCTGTCAGGCGAAGGCGATTACAGGTTCCGCAGAAATGATGGCTCATGGCGCTGATGAATCCGACCTCTCCGGGAGCTCCGGGAAACCGGAATCTTCGGGCAGGGCCGTCAAGACTTCCGTTTTCGACGGCCTCCAGATTTCCAACGGCAGCGTTCAGCCGGGACTGGATTTCCGGAGTTTCCAGGGCAATACGCCGGTATTCGTCGGAGGATCCGATGGGCATATATTCGATGAAGCGGAAATGAAACGGATAGGCCAGAGACAGGCGCGCGATATCCTCCAGTTCGTCGTCATTGATTCCCCGCATGGCTACGGTATTGATCTTGATAGGTGAAAAGCCCAGCCGATGCGCGATAAGAATCCCTTCCCACACCCGGTCGAACTGGTCCATCCCCGTGATTTCCCGAAACCGGTCGGAACGCAAGGTATCCAGACTGATATTAATCCGGCGGATTCCAGCGTCCCGTATGGCGGCGGCATATTCCTTCAGCAGGACCCCGTTGGTGGTCAGGGAAATATCCCGGAGCCCCGGAACCTGCACCAGACGCCGGATAAAATCGATGACACCGCTGCGAACCAGCGGTTCCCCCCCGGTGATCCGCACCTTTTCGATTCCCAGGTCCACACCGATCCGGATGATCCGGATCAGTTCCTCATAAGTGAGAATATCGGCGTGCCGCAGCTTTTCCCGCCTGTTTCCCGGCTGGCAATACATGCACCGGAGATTGCATCGATCGGTGATCGAAACACGCAGGTAGTTGAGCCGGCGATGGTGGGAATCGACAAGATTCATGGATTCGGCCTTCCAATATGGTCGGCTATGGCCCGGCACAACCCGGGAATCGTATATTCCGACGCCGTGACATGGACGGAAAGTCCTTTTTTTTGAGCGGTCTCCGTCGTAATCGGCCCGATACTGGCCAGAACGACACCCTCCAGAAGGTTGTGGATCCGATCCACAGGAAGCAGAGACAGAAAATTCTGAACCGTAGAGGAGCTGGTGAAGGTGATCACGGACACCCGGCGTTTTTCCAGCATCGAAACCAGCCACTCGGCGTCCGTATCCGCGGTATGGGTACGGTACACCGCGACATCATCCACCCGTGCCCCCATTCGGGCCAATTCTTCCGGGAGAACGGTTCTGGCTTCCCGGGCCCTCGGCAACAACACCTGTTTTCCGTTCATCGGAGTCCGGGCAAACGCCTCCACAATGGATTCCGCCCGGTAGCTCTCGGGCAGGATATCGCTTTTCAAACCAAATTCCATCAGTTTGGCCGCTGTCGCCGGTCCGATAACGGCAAGCCGGACATGTCCCAAGGCCCGCACATCCCGGCCCTTGGCGAAGAGGCGCTCAAAAAAGAACCGCACTCCGTTGACACTGGTAAAAACCACCCAATCGTACGAAGACAGAGAGGAAATGGCCTGATCGACCTCGTCCCAGGTTTCGGGAGGAGAAAACGAAATGACCGGAAATTCGACACATGACGCCCCGAGCTCGGAGAGTCGCGAGACCAGATCGCTGGCCTGTTCCCGGGCACGGGTGACAACAATGGTCTGGCCGACCAACGGCCGGTTTTCAAACCACTTCAGTTTTTCCCGCAGCTTCACCACCTCACCCACCACAATAATGGCGGGCGAGGAAATACCCGCTTTTCGAACGATATCAACAATTGTCTCCAGCGTGCCCGTGACGGTTTTCTGGCGCTGCGTGGTTCCCCACTGGATGAGCGCGACAGGCGTGTCAGCCGGCCGGCCGCATGCCACCAGATTTGCCGTGATATGAGGTAGATTTCTCACCCCCATGAAAAACACCAGGGTTCCGATGCCTTTGGCCAAAGACGGCCAGTCGATGCCGGACTCGGATTTGGTGGGATCTTCATGCCCGGTCACAAACGCCACCGTGGCCGTGTAATCCCGGTGCGTGAGCGGAATGCCGGCATAGGCGGGAGCCGCCACCGCCGAAGTCACTCCCGGTACAATTTCGACCACAACACCCTGATCGATCAGGATTTCCGCCTCTTCTCCTCCCCGGCCGAACACGAACGGATCGCCTCCCTTGAGCCGGACAATCGTACCCCCTTCCCGGGCCTTTTCCACGATCAGGCGGTTGATCTCGGATTGAGGCAGCGTGTGGTCCCCGCCTTTTTTGCCGACATAAATCACTTCCGCTTCGGGAGATACATGGCGCAACAGTTCAGGAGAAGCCAGATAGTCGTAAATCACCACCCGTGCGGATTTCAGACACTCGAACCCTTTCACCGTGATCAATCCCGGATCGCCGGGGCCGGCCCCCACCAGGAACACCTTGCCTGTCTCATGATTCTGCATGTGTTTTCAATTCTTTCAATAGCTGATCCGCTCCGTAGGACAACAGCCGCCCGGCCAACCCCGCACCGATCGACTCGGCTTCCGACACGGCGCCGGAAGCGGTTTCCCGAAGAACCTGTTTTCCATCCACGGATGAAACCAGCCCATCCATATGGAGGACCTCCCCTTCGATCCGGGCGTGGGCCGCGATCGGAACCTGGCAGCCGCCCTCCAGGCGCCGGAGAAAGGCCCGCTCCGCAGCCACGGCCGACCGGGTGGCGGAATCATCCAGCGAGGAGAGAATTTCGGCGGCACGGCTGTCATTAAGCCGGATTTCCACACACAGTGCCCCTTGTCCCACCGCGGGCAGCATTTGGTCAGGTTCCAGGACCTGGTGAATACACTCCGCCATTCCCAGGCGGATCACCCCTGCCGCGGCCACGACGATCGCATCCAGACCGCCTTCGGCCAACTTCCGGATCCGGGTATCAAGGTTCCCCCGAAGCGGCTGGATGACCAGGTCAGGACGGAGATGCAGAAGTTGGGCGGAACGCCGCAAGCTGCTGGTGCCGACGATGGCACCGGGTTTCAGATCCTCCAGGCGGATCCCATTTCGGGAGATCAGAACATCCAGGGGATTTTCCCGCACCGGAACCGCCCCGATAGACAAGCCGCCCGGAATATCCGCCGGCATATCCTTCATGCTGTGAACCGCCAGATCGATCTCCCGTTCCAGAAGCTGGTCCTCGATCTCCTTGACAAACAGGCCCTTTCCACCAACCCGGGCCAACGGAACGTCCAGGATCTTGTCTCCTTTGGTTTTGATGATCCGGAGCTCCACCCGAAGACCGGGATTGGCCTGTTCTATCCGGCCTTTTACCCATTCGGCCTGCCAGAGGGCCAAACGACTGCCGCGGGTTCCGATGCGGACAGCGCCCTGCATCAGTGACCGCACCCGGCACAACTGGCCGCGCTGCATCCGCCGCAGGAAGAGGTGGAGGCCGAAGTTCTCACCGGTTCTCCGCCCGCACCCCGGCTGACAAATCCGCAAACCGACATTTTCCGCCGAATCCGTGGGCTGTGGCAGGACGGACATTCCTCCGGCTCCTGGCTGCGCAGGACCAGACATTCAAAATCCCCCTGGCATTCCATACATTGATACTCATAAATCGGCATGACATCATTCTCCTTTGATCATTTCCCTCGTACTCTCCAACGGGTTCCGGCCCATCCGGATATCGACGATCCGCTGCAACCAGCCGGATACATCCACACCCAACTGTCCGGCGATGCGAAATTCGGCCAGTGCCTCATCCAGGCAGTGCCGCCGGAAATACACGACACCCAGGCGGAAACGGTTCAATCCGTTGCGGGGTGAAATTTCCACGCTTTTTCGGCAGAAAACCTCGGCGATTTCCAGGCTCTCGCCTGTTTTTTCATATAAATACCCCAATGCCGAAAGGGATTCGGAATCAAATGGGTTGCGCTTGACCGCACGGGAAAAACACCCCACCGCATCCCGGTAGTCACCCGTTTCCATCCGGCTCTGGCCCAGAAACCGAAGCGCGTGGCTGGAATCCGGCTGGATTCCAAGCGCCTTTTCCAGGCAAACAACGGCCTGATGTGGATCGCCTCCATCCAGATGGGCCTTTCCCGCCTGGAGCAGCACCTCGAAGACATCCCCGCCCAACGGTTCGGCCTGCAGGAACCATTTTCGGGACGTCTCCACATCCCCTGCCTGCAGATGGATGACTCCGGTGTTGTACACCGCCATCACCTCATTCGGTTCCACCGTCATGGCGGCTTCGAAGCACCGCAAGGCTTTGTGGAATATTCTCTGCACACCAAAACACACGCCCAAGCTGTTCAGGATATTCGCGTTTTGCGGCTCTAGATGCAGTGCGTGTTCAAATTCAGCCACTGCTCCGGCGATATCTCCGTTCTGGTACATCCGGTCGCCGCTGATGTTCAGGCTGATCACATCCAGAAACTGATCGGCATCCGGCCCGGAAAGTAATGCATGTTCCAGGGCTTTCAAGGCATTACCCAGAGTTTCCTCCCGGCTAAACCGGTGGAAGGGATACAACGCCGCACCTATGTGAATCCGCAGATCCGGAAAACCCTCCAGCCGTTTCCGAATCGATTGGATGGATTCCCGGGTCGCGGATGCATCCATATCCTGAAAAATGCCACAGAAAGTGACCGGATCGGACAACCCCCACAGGAAGACATAATCCTGGGAAGCTTCCCGCAAAACCGAATACAAAGAGAGGAAGATTCGGTTATTCCAAGAGCCTTCCACAGCGGCGGACTCCTTTCCGCGCCGATCCGGGCGAACCATCATGACAGCGAATGACTTCGACTTTCGGAGAAACCGGAGTGCATTTTCCCGGAATGCCGTCCCGGACATCAATTCGGGAAACGGTACGGAAAAGTCAATCTCGCCGATCTGAAAATCGAAAGGAGTTTCCGGAACCGGGACGGTTCCGAACCGGGAAATTCTGTCTCGGCACGAAATATCCGGTGCCAAATGGGACGGGATAATCAGAAAGGATGGATCCCCATCTCGTGGATCCGAGCCCTTGCACCAAGCGGGAGTGTGATTGGCTTTCATCAGGTGAGGGTCCTTACCAGATCAGTCATGGCATCCTGAATCATCGGATATTCATCTTCCAGCAACGTCCTGCCATCTAAAATAAAACATTCGGCCTCGATCCGGCCGATAACGGGCACCTCCCGACTTCGCAGAAACCGTTCCACGGATGCAGCGGAAAGTCCGGCGACTGTTATCCCCACACCAGCGGAGGGAATGTTGAGCAACGGAAGAGACCCCCCGCCAGCCTGGGAAAAAATCTCCCGGACCTCGATCCGGAGACGGTCACTCGGAATCCGGCGAAGCATGCCGGCCAGACTTTCCGCCTCCCTCAAGACCAAGTCTCGTGGTCGGATCAGCATCCGCAACGTAGGGATCCGTTCTACCGCCATTTCCGGATCCCGATAGAGCCTTGCCGTACCTTCCAGAGCCGCCAGGGTCATTTTATCAATCCGAAGCGCCCGGGTGAGCGGGTTTTTTTTGATTCGGTCAATTATTTCCCGGCGGCCCAGGATGATGCCAGCCTGGGGCCCTCCCAGGAGTTTGTCACCGCTGAACGTCACCAGGTCCACCCCGGCAGCGATGGATTCCTGCACGGTCGGCTCATGAATCATTCCATAGCGGGAAAAATCGATGAACGTTCCGCTGCCCAGGTCCTCCATAACCGGGAGGCCGTTCCCGCGTCCCAACAGAACCAGATCGGCCAAAGGTACCCCGGAGGTAAACCCCATGATGCGGTAATTGCTGGTATGAACTTTTAAAAGCAATCCGGTGGCCGGATGAATAGCCGATTCATAATCCCTCAGGTGGGTTTTGTTGGTGGTGCCGACCTCTTTCAGGACAACTCCACCCCGCGCCATTACCTCGGGAATCCGAAAAGAACCTCCGATTTCGATCAGTTCCCCCCTGCTGACGACGGCTTCTTTCCCCTGGGCCAGCGTATTGAGGGATAACAACACCGCAGCGGCGTTGTTATTGACCACCATGGCTGCCTCCGCTCCGCTGATCTCACAGAGAATATCCTCCACCGCATGGTAGCGGGATCCACGCCGACCCACCGAAAGGTCGAATTCCAAGTTGGAATACCGGCTGGATATTTCTGCCACGTGGTCCATGGCCTCCTGGGCAAGAATGGATCTTCCCAAGTTCGTGTGAATCACAATGCCCGTGCCGTTGATAGTTCGCAGGAGTTTTTTTTGCATTCGCAACCGGGCATTTCGTTTCACTGTTTCCAGAACCGAATCGCTGCTCAACCGCGTTTCATCCATTTCCGCGGAAGAACCCAAAATCATTTCCCTCAAGTCGTCGATGGTTTTTCGGACGGCATACAGACAAACCGACCGGGGGACATCCGCCAAAAAGGAATCGGCTCCGGAGATATCCAATAGATAATCCACCTTGGGGAGCCGCTTCAGTAGTCGTTGCTGTTCAATAGTCGTCATATCGATTCGTTATATCCGGTTATGAATGGATAACATTTTGCCATTGGATAATGTATCACTTCCAAGTAGATTTGTTCAACCCATTTTCCGACCGGCAGGGATCCGTACCGGTATGGAACCCCTCTCCCGCTTTCCGGATGCAGGGGCGGCCGACAGGGCAGATGCGATAAGGCCGGATCGGTCGCCTCCGTTTCGGAAACCTCAGATTCGGCATCCCCTCCAGAAGCGCGAAAAGAACTTTCCATATTTTCGGGTTTCGATTATGCTTTTCCAGTGCGCCGTGAGTGTCGGCGGCCAATATCACCACAACCCGTAACATTTTGGCTTCAGGGGGCTTCATGAACAACATCCTGGTCACCGGCGGATGCGGATTCATCGGATCCAATTTTATCCGCTTTCTCTTGGCGCAACCGGAATTCACCGGCCGGATCATCAATATGGATTGCCTGACCTATGCGGGCAACCCGGAAAATCTGCAAGGAATCACCGAAGCATATCCGGGCCGGTATCTGTTTCTTCAATCAGACATCTGTGACACCCAGGCAGTGGAGGAAGCCTTTTCCCGTTTCTCCATCGACTGTATCTGCCATTTCGCCGCCGAATCCCACGTGGACCGTTCCATCGTGGGCCCGGACGATTTCATCCGAACCAATATAACAGGTACTTTCACCCTTTTGGAAGCCGTCCGAAAGCACCGGGACCAAGTGGTCCTTTTCCACCATATCAGTACGGACGAGGTATACGGTTCCCTGGGACCGGATGGATATTTCACTGAAACCACCCCCTACGACCCCAGTTCCCCGTATTCGGCATCCAAAGCGGCATCCGACCATCTGGTCATGGCCTACCACCGAACCTACGGCATTCCGGTCACCATCTCCAACTGCTCCAACAATTACGGCCCCTACCAGTTTCCGGAAAAGCTGATTCCGCTGATGATCCTGAACGCCTGGGAGGGGAAAGCGCTTCCGGTGTATGGAAACGGACAGAATATCCGGGATTGGCTGTACGTGGAAGACCACTGCGCCGCTGTATGGAAGATCATGAAAGAGGGACATCACGGACGGACCTACAATGTCGGCGGCCGCTGTGAAAAAACCAACCTGGAGGTGGTGCGGACGATCTGCGACATGCTGGATGCCCGGTCCCCTCTCCCGGACGGCCGGCCCCGGCAGGAACGGATCACATTCGTACCGGACCGTCCCGGGCACGATTTGCGGTATGCCATCGACTGTTCCCGACTGGAGGCGGAACTGGGATGGACACCCTCGGAAACCTTTGAAAGCGGGATGGCCAAAACGATCCAGTGGTATCAGGACCATCACCGTTGGGTGGCCCACGTGATAAGTGGGGATTACCAGAAATGGATCCGGTCGCATTACCGGGGGGCTGCGGAATAAGCCAGGGAATCCGTTACCGGGCCATGAAATGCCGATACCCGATCACGGCAAGCACTGCGGCCGCGAGAAGAAGCACCAAGACCAGCTGATCGGGATCGAAGGACTTCATGTCAACAGAAAGCCGTGCCGCAAGGGGTCATCGGGATGGATGAATAGCTGGTTCATGCCCATGATATGCGCGCTGCCGGTGACTTCCGGAACAATGGCCGGGTAGGATCCAACCCGGGCTTGCTCTACCACCCGGCATCGGAACAGGCTGCCGATGATGCTTTCGTGGATGAACTCCTGGTGTAACCCCAGTTTCCCCCTGGTGAACAGGGCGGCTGCCCGCGCGGAAGTACCGGTTCCGCACGGGGATCGGTCGATTCCGTTGTCGGCAAAAAACACCGCATTCTGAAACGTGGCCAGAGGATTCCGGGGCGGCCCGGTAAATTGGACATGGGTGCACTCGGAGATAAAATCCTTCTCCGGATGCCGAATGGAGACCTGGCGGTTCACCGCATCCCGAATGACACGGCCCGCCTCGATGATCCGGCTTGCCTGGTCCGGACCGATGACAATACCGGCCGCTTCCGCCGGAACAATGGCGTACACGTTTCCCCCATAGGACACATCCAGGGTGATGATTCCCATTCCCGGTACCTCTACTTTCGCATCCCGAGCCATGACAAAGGAGGGAATGTTTTGAAAGGTAACCTGGAGAGCCTGGCCGTCTTTTACATCCACCCGCACCCGGGTGAGGCCTGCCGGCGTGTCCAGGGTAATGTGGGTCACCGGCTCGGTCACTCGGACCATACCGGTTTCCACCAGGGCCGTTGACACTCCGATGGTGTCATGACCGCACATGGGCAGATATCCGCCGGTTTCGATAAAAATCACCCCCACGTCCGCATCCGGATGGGTGGGCTCCGTCAGGATGACGCCGGACATCACATTGTGGCCTCTGGGCTCGAACATCAGGGAGGTCCGGATCCAATCCCAATGCTCTTTCATATACTTCATTTTTTCCACAATGGTGTTTCCGGGTATGTGGGGAATTCCGCCGGTGATGGTTCGGGTCGGCTCCCCTCCCGTGTGTGTATCGATGGATGTGAATACACGGCTGATTTTCATGTCCCCTGCTCCTGTTGGTTCTGAGTTTTCGTTTTCCGTATCTTTACCCGGACGTAATGCTTGAGTCAACCGGAAGCTTCGGATATAATCCGGGACAGTCAGGGTTTTGACTTCCCTGTGGATTGGGAACACAGTGGACAAGCACAGATGAACACAAGGCGGCCCGTTTCCCGGCAGGGATACCCGCCGGAAAGCCGGAGCTAGGGTGGACTGTCACGCTTTTATTCCCCCCCCACCCTGCCCTCCCCCACCAGGGGGGAGGGAAAAATTAATAGACCTGGCCCAGTCCACAGACGGGGTGGAAAACAATTGTTAGCCCTGGCCCAGTCCACCAGGGAGGAGGGAAAAATTAATAGACCTGGCCCAGCCCACAGACGGGGTGGGATGAGTTACTGGCCTGGGAGCCGGAACGGGGGACCTATTCCGCCTTTCCCGCAGGAAAAGCTGTCTGAGGATGCCGCACTCGCCGGATCGGACAGCAACATAGATCGGCTTGGTTCCTCCAGACTGGTCAGTTGTCTCGGTCCATTTCAGCGGATTACCCCCCTGTCCGATCCGCCTGCGAGTGCCGCATCCGAGTTCTTTTCCCAGGGA
>CAZTKB010000121.1:0-9917 GCA_964614125.1 uncultured Desulfobacterales bacterium
ATCAAACCGGCTGTTTCCGGTCCAGCCGACAGTATTCTGATCTCTCATGAAAATGCCAGTACAGATGTCTGGTTCTGGCCGACTGGAGACGGCGTTGTCGTTCCGGGTTCCAGGGGACAGGATCGCCTGATTCTGTTTCTTTCCCGAATCACACGCATGGAGGGGGATCATGGTGTGTGGGGATTTCAGGGGGCCGGCGGAACCATTGAAGTGATCGACAATTTCCGGCGGCATCCATCCCAATGGGCCACCCGAACCCGGGAGAACCCCCATTCGGTCGGGAGCCGGCAGGCGGACCCGGATCATGGACGGTTTGAAACCACGTGGGGTATGGCATTGCTGGACGGCAGAAAGTTGCGCCCTCATCCGAAACCGTATCTGTATATTTATGGGGTTGTCGAGAACCCGAGGGATGGAAAACAGATGGTTTTGGCCCGATCTCCGATTACATCGCCGGAGATGGTGGAAACGTGGGAGTTTTTTGCCGGAGGTGATTCCTGGTCTCCCCGTCTGCTGGATGCGGTTTCAGTGGCCGAGAATATGGTGAATGAGTTTTCCGTCGATTCAGTTGACATCGGAGGCAGGGATCTGCTGGTCCTCATTCACAGCGATGGCGGCTTTCAGAATCGGATTGACATGCGTACCGCGGTTCATCCGGAGGGCCCCTGGTCGGAACCGGTTCCGATATTCATTGTTGGGGAGGCCTATGGTTGTAAGGACTGCTTCGCCTATGCCGCCAAGAGCCATGTTCGGTTGTCCATGCCAGGAGAGCTTCTGGTCAGTTATGTCATCAACACCATGGATTTCGATGTACTCATCCAAAACTCCGATATCTACCGTCCCCGGTTCGTGCGAATTCTTTTGAATGGATGGGAACCTCGACCTTCTCCATGAAAAATACCTTTCTCACCACCAATACCATTTTATACTGCCGGAAGTGGGAAAGAACGGTCGAGTTCTATCGGGATCGGCTACGGCTCCAGGTACTGTTTTCCACCACATGGTTTGTGGAATTCCAGTTGAATGACGCCTCCCGACTGAGTATCGCGGATGAAACACGAGCTACTGTAAAAGGGAGCGGCGGCCGGGGAATCACGATTTCATGGGAAGTGGGGGATATCGGTTTTGCCTGGGATTGGGCAAAAAATGCCGGGGCGATGCCGACCGGTATTCGCGAACATCCCTGGGGTGCCCGGGTATTTTATCTGTGGGATCCGGAAGGGCATCGTATCGAATTCTGGCAGTCATCCCGTGAGATCAATGGGAAACCGGAATAGGTACCCAACGGGAAACGACTGTTCGGCATGCCCGAACGGGCGGCATGATCCATTGGGATGATATGTGTCTGCAGAGATTCCTATCCTTCTTTCCAGTGTGAAAGCACCAGTTTCCGGCTGTTGTCCAGGTACGGGTATCTGACCGAGCCATCGCCGCAGAACACTTCCAGGGTGATGGTTCCATCATAACCGGCAGCCTGGAGACATTCAACTGCCTGCTTCCAGTTAATTGACCCCACGCCCAGAGGGGCATGATCGTCGGAGCGGCCTCGGTTGTCCGAGAAATGCACATGCCGGATCTGACCTCCCAGATCCGTGCAGAATCTTTCATAGCTGTCTGTGCCGAAATGGGTGTGTCCGAAATCGAGATGCAACTGCAGGCCGGGAACCTCCTGCAGGATTCTCTGGAAGACAGCAACCCGGTCAAATGGTGCGGTGTAGTTTTCCAGGACGACGGTGAGGCCATACGAGCGGGCTATCTCAACAACATCGATAAGCGATTCGATGTTCCACCCGATGAGTTGGTTTCTCATTGCCGGCGGGGCGGCGTAACAGGGATGAATGTTCATGACTGTGGCACCCAGGCGTGAAAATATGCCGGCGCAACGCTCCAGTTCCTTTCGGCAGGCATCCCGGACTTCCGGAATGGGGTAGGCGTGCGGCAGACAGGGGTCTGTATGTCCGATCAGAAACAGGCCGGAATCCCGAAGAAGTGAATGCAATCGCATCACATCCACGTCCATGGCGGCGGGGCCCTCGATGGTGAGGTCCAGGAAATCGAAACCGGATCGGATGCAAAATTCCGCTTCCTCCAGGACCGGCCGGGATGGATTGTTCATCATGCCTATTTTCATTCTCAACAACCTCTTCTTTACTGGACAGGTCTCTAATTATTTTCTTTACATGGAAATAATTCTGGGATAGAGTAACAAGGTTAATGTTTCGATTTATTTATGACCTTTTGCCGGCAGTGTCCGGTGTATCGGGAAAGGAATCGGGAAATGTCTCAAATTTGTGAAATATGCGGTAAGAAACCAGTTACCGGCTGCCATGTCAGCCATGCGCACAATGTCACCAAAAGGCGGTTCAACATTAATCTGCAGCGGGTCCGGATTGTCAACAGCGGGCGGGTCAAGAAAGCCCTGGTGTGCACCAGCTGCATTAAATCCGGGGCGATTGTCAAATCCGCCTAGTGATCCAACCGCCGGACATCCGTAATTGCCTTGATCTTCCGGATATCCGCCATCAGGCGGTTCAGGTGTTCGGTGTTTTTGACTGCCAGGGTAAAATAGCTTTCCGCAATGTGATTTTCGTTTGTTTTTGAATTGACGGCCAGAATATTGGCTTTGTTTTTGCTGATTTCGGACGTCAGATCCGCCAGCAGGCCGACCCGGTCATGGGAGGTTACCAGAATTTTGACCGGGTAGGATTCCGAGATTTCCTCGTTCCACTCCACATCGATTTGCCGTTCCGGATTCATGTTCAAGGCATTGATGCAGCCAACCCGATGGATTGTCACGCCATACCCCCGGGTGATGTAGCCGGTAATCGGATCCCCGGGAACCGGCTCGCAGCATTTTCCGAACTTGACCAGGATGTCGTCCATTCCTTTCACGATTACCCCGGTTTTCGGTTTTTTTCGGGTGGTGACTTTGCTGATGATTTTTTCGATCAGGGATTCCTGGGACGTTTCCAGGTCTTCCCGGGGGATGGCTTTTCGCAAAATCTGCAAAGGCGTGATTCGGCCGAATCCCACGCTGGCCAACAGGTCATCCAGGTTTTTGAAGCCGAAATACTGGATGATCCCTTCCATTTCCGATGACTTGGATATCTCGTTAAAATTCTGGTTGTGTTTCCGGAACTCCTTCTCGCACATTTCCCTGCCCAGGCTGATGCTCCGGTCTTTTTCCTGAGAACGTATCCACTGAAGAATCTTGGATTTGGCTTTGACGGTCTTGACAAAGGAAAGCCAGTCCCGGCTGGGCATATGGTTTTTGGTGGTGATGATATCGATACTGTCCCCGGTCTGCAGCTGATAATGCAGCGGCACGATGCGTCCGTTGATCTTGGCGCCCGTGCACTGGTTGCCGACTTCCGTATGGATCAGATAGGCAAAATCCACCGGAGTGGCTCCCTTGGGAAGGGTTTTGATATCCCCCCGGGGAGTGAACACGTAGACTTCGTCCGGAAAGAGATCCATCCGGACATTTTCCATGAACTCCTTGGGGTTGTGGATGTTTTTCTGGTTTTCGATGAGATCCCGGATCCAGGCAAATTGCCTGGCTGCCTGTTCGTTGGCCGGTTTCCCCTCTTTGTAACTCCAGTGCGCCGCGATACCGGATTTGGCGATCCAGTCCATTTCCCAAGTCCGGATCTGAATTTCGACCCGCCTTCCGTTCGGGCCGATCACGGTGGTGTGCAGGGACCGGTACATGTTGGATTTGGGACGGCCGATATAATCCTTGATCTTGCCGTCTATCGGCTGCCATTTGGCATGTATGAAGCCCAGGGCGGCATAACATTGGGCCACGGTGTCCAGAATGATGCGGAAGGCGTTGATGTCGTAGATTTCTTCGAACGGAAGTCCCTGGTGGACCATTTTCCGGTAGATACTGTAGAGGTTTTTGTATCGCCCCAGGACTTCACATTTGATTTGGTGCTCGTCCATGATCTGGCGGATCAGCCCTTTGACCATTTCGACGTATTCCTGTCGCTCCTGTTTGTCCCGGATGACCTTGTTTTTGATATTCTCGTATTCCTCCGGAAGGATATAGCTGAACGAGATGTCTTCCAGTTCGTTCTTGATCCAGTAAATCCCCAGGCGGGAAGAAATGGGAGCGTAGATATCCAGGGTTTCCTGGGATATTTCCCGTTTCCGTTTTTCACTCCGGTGATATTGCAGGGTTCTCATGTTATGAATCCGGTCCGCCAGCTTGATCAGGATGACCCGGATGTCATCGGCCATGGCCAGAAGCATTTTGCGGATGCTTTCCGCCTGCCGGTCCTGGGAACTGGAGAAATTCAGTGCGCTCAGTTTCGTAACGCCGCTGACGATATGCCGGACTTCGGGGCCGAACATCTCCCCGATTTCCTCTTCGGTGGCATGGGTATCTTCCACCACATCATGGAGCAGTCCGGCGGCGATACTAATCGAATCCAGTTTCATATCAGCCAGAATCCCCGCGACTTCCAGGGGATGGGACAGGTACGGCTCTCCATTCAGTCTTACTTGTCCGTCATGGACACGGGCGGAATAGATATAGGCCCGTTCGATAATATCGATATCCATATCCGGATGGTGGTCCAGCACCTTGTCGATGATATCGTTGATTCGTATCATGGTTTCGGAATCGGAGGCTCAGTCAGGGATAGCCATCAATACGCCTTGGCAAAAACGACCCGTTCCGTGGCAGGTGCGCCACAGCAGATGCAGGGGCCGGTTTCCACCTCGGCGTCAAAAGGAATGCACCGGATGGTGACAGTCAACTCGGCCTTGATTCGGGCTTCGCATTCCGCGGATCCACACCAGCGGCTGAGCGCGAACCCTCCATGAATTTCCGGCTTGTCCGGATTTCCGGGTGTGAAATATTTGTCGAAATCAGTTTTGGTATCGATGATTCGGGTGTTTTCCTCCTGGAATTGAACGGCCGTCGCGAACAGATGGTTTTGAATTTCATCCAGGATCGTCGTGATGGAATCCAGAAATTCGGTCCTTTTCATGGAACGTTTTTCCGTGTGGTTCCGGTCTCTTCTCGCCACGAAAACGGAGTCGGCCGCGATATCCCGGGGGCCGATTTCCACGCGGATCGGAATTCCTTTTTTGATCCATTCCCATCCGCGGGCGCCGCCGATGTCCCGCTCGTCGATTTCCACCTGAAGCATGCGTTCGTGATAACGGATTTTTCTCAGTTGGTCGGCCAGATGTCGGGTGAAGGCCGTCACCGCCTCTGCGTCCGCCAGGCTTCGGAATATCGGCAACAGGACGATATGCGAGGAGGCGATTCGGGGCGGCAGAACAATGCCGTTGTCATCGCCATGGGTCATGATGACCCCGCCGATCAGACGGGTGGAGGCGCCCCAGGAAGTGGTCCAGCCGTATTCCTCGGTTTCTTCCCGGCTTTGGAACCGAATCCCCGAGGCTTTGGCAAAATTCTGTCCCAGAAAATGCGATGTCCCGGCCTGAAGGGCTTTTCGGTCTTGCATCATGGCTTCGATGCATTGGGTTTCCACGGCACCAGGGAAGGTTTCAGCCGGGGATTTTCGTCCCCGAATGACGGGAATCGCCAGATATTCCTCCACGAAGCGGGCATAAATGTCCAGCATCATTCGGGTCCGCTCCCTCGCCTCGGCTTCGGTGGCATGCACCGTATGCCCTTCCTGCCACAGGAACTCACTGGTTCTCAGAAAAATCCGGGTTCTCATTTCCCATCGTACTACGTTTCCCCATTGGTTGAGCAGCATGGGAAGATCTCGGTAGCTGGTAATCCATTTCGAAAAGGCGTCGCCGATAATGGTTTCCGATGTCGGCCGGACGACCAGTGGCTCGGCCAGGCGGGCGGAGGGAACCAAGCCTCCGTTTTCATCCTTTTCCAGGCGATGATGGGTAACCACCGCGCACTCGGTGGCGAATCCTTCCACGTGGTCCGCTTCCTTCTGGAGAAAGCTCAAGGGAATAAACAGGGGGAAATAGGCATTTTTCACGCCGGTGGCCTTGAACATATCATCCAGGGTTCGCATGATATTTTCCCACAGGGCATATCCCCAGGGTTTGATGACCATGCATCCCCGGACCGGAGATTTTTCCGCCAGGTCGGAAGCCTTGACGACCTGCTGATACCATTCCGGATAGTCTTCCAAGCGCGTGGGGGTGATTGCGGTTTTTTCTGCTTTAGCCATATTCATCCTTTCTCGTACCGATGTATTTCTTCCAGTAAAACGGTCACCAGGTTTTCCTGGGGGATTTTACGAACCACTACGCCTTTTCGGAACAGAATGCCGATGCCGTCGCCACCCGCGATGCCGATGTCCGCTTCCCTGGCCTCTCCGGGGCCGTTGACCACACAACCCATGATGGCGATCGTGATATCCAGGGTGCTGGCCATCAGGGAAGATTCCACCTGGTCCACGATGTCAAACAGGGGAATCCGGCAGCGACCGCAGGTCGGGCAGGAAATAATTTCCGGCCCTCTCCGGCGGATTCCCAATGCCCGCAGAATTTCGTATCCGACCCGTATTTCCTCCACCGGATCACGGGTCAGGGATACCCGGATGGTGTCTCCGATGCCTTCCGAAAGGATCATGCCGATTCCGATGCTGGATTTAACGATGCCCGAGTACAGGGATCCCGCTTCCGTGATGCCGACATG
This sequence comes from uncultured Desulfobacterales bacterium, assembly GCA_964614125.1. Taxonomy (GTDB): domain Bacteria; phylum Desulfobacterota; class Desulfobacteria; order Desulfobacterales; family Desulfatirhabdiaceae; genus UBA4064. The sequence continues at coordinate 6,644 of CAZTKB010000121.1, forward strand.
AAGCGGCAAATCCGTACACGATGACAGCATCCGGTATGCCTGTACCGTCCGAGAAACATCAGAGGCCTTGATCGACACCTTGATGTCATGAAAATCCATGGATCGGAGCAGATCGATGTGGCGCAGAGCGCTTTCGACCATGGCTTCGGGATTGACGCCGTGATGTTTTTGCAATATATCTTTTTCCAGGGATCCTCCGTTCACACCGATTCGGATCGGAACGGAGGCAGCTTTGGCAGAGTCTACCACGGCCCGGATTTTTCGGGAGCTACCGATATTGCCGGGATTGATGCGCAGACCTGCCGCCCCGGCCTTGACCGCCGCGATCGCCAGGCGATGGTCGAAATGGATATCGGCGATCACGGGAATGGTGATTTGGTTTTCAATTTCGGCGATGGCCGAAGCGGACTCCATGTCCGGAACCGCCACCCGAACAATTTCACAACCCGCCGCCTCCAGACGATGGATCTGGGAGACAGTGGAAAAGATATCCCGGGTATCGGTATTGGTCATGGATTGCACGGCTATGGGGGCGAATCCGCCGACCGGGACCGATCCCACATGGATGCGACGGGTGGATTTTCGCTGAATGGCTGATGACATGATCGTTCGGACTGCTGTTGGGTTTGACGGAAAAACAACCGCTGTCAACCTTGATGAACTCGTAAAAAGGCAAAATTCAGATGGCTTTGTAAAAAGTCCGCAGGCAAGGCGCGCAAATCCTGAGGAATGAGGCGTAGTTGTCGTACGCCGCAGTGACGAGGGATGCAGCGCAACGCGGCATCCGGACTTTTTACGAAGCCATCAACCTTCGCAATGGTAACCCGTAACTTATCACGATTTTTCATCTCTTACCATATGAATTTGGGACCGGTCTCCCACGAGCAAAGACCCGGGTCAGGAAATGGAACCCACCGGGTCCGGGTGCCGCTGTTTCCATAACCAAGAAGAGGTTTTGATGAGTCGACAACCCAAAATAATCGATCCTGATTTCGATATCAACCGGCTCGATCCCCGTTTTCGGCGACTGTTGGATGGAACCGTTAAAGACAACCGCATTGCCTGTGTCCAGGTGTTTGAAATCGTGAAACAGGTCCCCATCACTCTTTCCGATGCCGGAAAAGCATTGGATACGCTGGGAATCCGTCTGACACACTGCCAACTAGGGCTTTTCGGATACCAGCCGGAAAAAAAGATTGTCCAGCCTATCGCCGATCCGGAACCCGGGTTGTCCGAGGCGATTCGGTCGGCAGCCGAAGGAGATGTTCTTTCCTGTCGGCGATGCTGGGAGTTGGCCTCCGAGGGGGGGGTTCCCAAGATGAGAATTTCAGGAATCTGCGAAACATTGGGAATTCGAATCAAGCCCTGTCAATTGGGGGCGTTTTGAACCGGACCACCACGAATTCGGACGGAATCCCGGCATTCCCCGAAAATCTGACGGTTCTGTTGATTTCCGATACCCACGGGAAAATACCGGAATCCCTGTCATCGCTCTGGGAGGGGATAGATCTCATCCTGCATGCCGGAGATATCGATACGGAAATGGTTCTGGACCGTCTGGAATCCGTGGCGCGGGTTCGTGCGGTCCGTGGAAACATGGATCGAGGCTCATGGGCCTCCCGTTTTTCGACGTTTGACATGTGTTGGATCGGATCAAACCTGGTATATGGGATCCATGATCTGAACCGGATGGACCTGGATCCGAAAGCCGCGGGAATCCGGATACTCTTTCACGGCCATACTCATCTGCCAATGATGGAACAACGGGACGGAGTATGGTTTTTGAACCCCGGAAGCGCTTCCTATCCCCGAAACCAGTCTGCACCCTCCGTGATGCGGATCGTTTTTACCCCGTCCGATATCCGGCCGGAACTCATACGAATCGGATGATCCGCAACATGTGGATTCATGGGGCTTTTCTGATCCGACAGATGTCCATGTTCTCCCGGCAGTCGGCCATGATATTGTTCAGCGTGCTGTTTTCGCTGACCACGCTGACGGGTGTAAACGGATTTACCCGAAGCGTTCAACAGGCCTTGCTGAATGACGCGCGGGCACTCCATGCCGCGGACATCAGCGTGCGATCCAATTTCCCCATTTCCGGAATGACGGAAGAAGAAATCGGGAAACTCGAAAAGGAAGGCGTTGTCCGGAGCGCCCGTGTTTTCGAGTTCTATACCATGGCCCGGCAACCGGATGAAAGTATTCCGCCTGTCCTGGCACAGGTTAAGGTTGTGGATTCCGGATATCCTTTTTATGGCAGCATCACACTGGAATCCGGGCGCCCGTTTTCGGAGGTCCTGATTGGTGATGCCGCTGTAGTGGAACCGGCTGTTCTGGAAAGGTTGGATGTCCGGGTGGGGGATCGGATCCAACTGGGGGATGCCGTCCTGGTGATCCGGGATATCCTTCTCCAGGAGCCGGATCGGCCGGTTTCGTTTTTTTCTCTGGGTCCCCGGATTTTCGTCAGCTCCGGGCAGTCGGAGGTAATGGAACTGATCCGTCCCGGGGGACGAGTGCAATACAAACGGCTCCTTCGGGTGACCGACGAGCAAATGCTTGCTATCGTGGAAAAACAGCTATCCACGGTCGCCTCCGACCAACCGGAACAGGTGGAGACTTTTCGGACGGCCCGGTCCCAGATACGTCGATACCTGAACAACCTGACATTTTTTCTCGGAATGATCGGCATGTTCATTCTGGTTCTTTCCGGATTGGCCATTCAGAGCGCGGTGTCGGCCTATATTCAGGATCAGGAGCATACGATTGCCGTGATCTCTTCCTTGGGAGCCGACAAACGCTTTATTCTGCTCCATTATCTGATCATGATCGGTATTCTGGCAATGGTCGGGACCGGACTCGGGATCGGGCTTGGGTGGGGGTTGCAATCCTTTTTCACCTACCTGATACCCGGGTTGATTCTGGAGCCTTCCGGAATTCTGCATTCCCCGGTGTTTCTATTGGAGGCTGTGGGAATCGGATTGGTTGTTGTGGGATGCTTCGCCTTTACCCCGTTGTCCGGTATCCGCCGGGTCAAGCCGGCGCGTATTTTCCAGAAAGAGGAAAGGCGGACCCGACGTAGTCTGACGGATTATACGGGATATGGTATCGCTGCGGCGGTGATCATGCTGTTTGTGTCCTTGAAATTGGACGATCGGCGGACCGTGCTCCAATTCGCGGGTGGAATCGCGATCCTGATCACCTTGGCCGCCGGGTTATCCCAGGCAGTGTTGCGTTCGTTCAACAAACTCCGAAAAGGCCCCCTGGAACTCCG
>CAZTKB010000122.1:0-9890 GCA_964614125.1 uncultured Desulfobacterales bacterium
ATATTGATTTTCACGCCGGCCATGGTATGGTAGCCACATGACATCTTCCCATCAATTTCAGATCCGGATCCGATCGATCAGCCTTTCGGTGATCGTGTCTCTGACGCTCACCGCCGCCAAATTCTACGGGTACCGCATCACCGGTTCCGCCGCTATTCTCTCCGACGCCCTCGAATCCATCATCAACGTGATCGCCAGTTTCTTCGCTTTGGGCAGCATCCTGTTCGCGGCTAGGCCCCCCGACCAAGACCATCCGTATGGCCATGGAAACATCGAATATTTCAGCGCCGGATTTGAAGGAGCACTCATCATTCTGGCATCGATCGGGATTTTTCTTTCCGGCTGGCCCCGGATTTTTCATCCCGGAGAACTTCCCAACCTGGATGTGGGCATGCAGATTATTCTGGGAACCGCGGTTGTCAACCTTCTGATGGGAGTCACGCTGATCCGAAACGGGAAAAGAACCGGATCGTTAACCCTGATCGCCGACGGAAAACACTTATTGACGGATGTGTACTCCACCGTAGCGGTTCTGATCGGCCTGTTTCTGGTACAAATGACCGGGATGCTGTGGATGGACGGTGCCTTGGCCTGTCTGGTGGGGGTGAACATCCTCTTTTCCGGAATTTCTTTGATGTACCAGTCCTTTTCCGGTTTGATGAACAAAGCCGATTCCCGCCTGCTGGAAAAAATCAGCCGGGTCATCAACCGACATCGGCAGGACTCCTGGATCGATATCCATCAGCTGCGGGCCTGGTCCGCCGGCAGCCTGGTTCATATCGATTTTCATCTGATTCTGCCCAGGGATTTCCACCTCGAGGATGCGCATCACGAAGCCAAGAAACTGGAACAAATTTTGTGGAATACCTTCGATCAATCGGCCGAAATTCTGATCCACCTGGATCCATGTCTGGACAACGAATGCCCGATCTGCGGCCGGAACCACTGCGATGACCGCACAGAAAGCCATACGGCAAAAGTTCCCTGGACCGTCGAAACCATGACGATGAAAGGCGGCGGAAAAATTTCCTGACCCGGTGTTCAGACCACTCGGATCCGCTCTCCGGCATCGGCAATTACTTCTCCGACTATTTGTGCCGCCGACACCCCTTCCTCCACCAATTGCTCCACAAGAGGTCTCGCTCGATCAGCAGGCAGACAGATCAATAATCCCCCCGAAGTCTGAGGATCATACAGAACATCCAGGGTGATCGGGTCCACATCCGAATTTACATCCACCATGACGCTTCGATATTCCCGGTTTCGGTAGGCTCCGGCTGGTATGAGCCCGATAGCCGCGTATTCCCTGGCTTCCTTCAAGATCGGAATGTCGGAAACCCGCACCCGCACGCTGCATCCGGAGCCGACCACCATTTCCGCCAGGTGCCCGATGAAGCCGAATCCGGTTACGTCCGTGCAGGCGTGCACCGGGTAATCTCCCATGATTTCCGCAGCCCGGCGATTCAATTCCGCCATCTGGCGGCTGATGGTTTCCACTGCCTCCGCCGAGGCCAACCCGCCTTTCATGGCCGTGCTGACAATTCCGGTTCCCAACGGCTTGGTCAGAATCAGGGCATCCCCCCCGTGAAGGTTCTGTTTGACCAGAACCCGGTCCGGGTGGATGAAACCAGTCACGGAAAGACCGTATTTCAGTTCGGTGTCCTCGATACTGTGACCTCCGATGAGAACCGCACCGGCTTCCGCGATCACGGATATACCGCCTTCGATGATCCGCCTCAGGATGGAAATATCCATGGACTGCAGAGGAAACGCCACCAGGTTCATCGCGGTCTTGGGAACCCCGCCCATGGCGTAGATATCACTGAAAGCGTTGGCCGCCGCGATCCGGCCGAACTGGAAAGGATCATCCACCACCGGAGTAAAGAAATCAACGGTCTGGATCAGGGCCAGATCCTTGGAAATACGGTACACACCCGCGTCATCCGCCCGGTCCAACCCGACGATCACATCGGAATCTGTCGGAATTGTCAATCCGCACAAGGCTCGGTCCAAGTCCCCTGGACCCAGTTTGGACGCTCAGCCGGCGCCTTTGACAGTTTCTGTCAGACGGTAGGAAGAAGGTGTCTTCATATGCGTATTCCTCTGCCCATGTTCCCCCGGTTCCAGTTCCGGATCAGATGAAGCAGCATCTCCTCCATCTGCCGATAGTTCCGGTGGATATCGTGATGCAGCCGGACATGTCCGGCCGCCCTTTGTCCCATATTCAGCCGGAGGGGCCGATTTGTCAAGAGGGTTTTGACCGCACTGTCAAAGGCTTCCGAATTCAGGAACGGGGTCAAAAAACCGGTGGAACCCGCATCCACCACCTCCGGGATTCCGCCGTTGTCGAAGGCCACCACCGGCAATCCACAGCTCTGCGCCTCCAGATACACCATTCCCAAAGTTTCCCGGATCCCGGGGAACACGAACATGTCGCCGGCGCTGTAATACCGGCTCATTTCCTTTCGTTCCACCTGGCCGATGAACCGTATCGAATTTTCTCCCTCGTCTCCAGCCACCCGCAAGAGCCGGGGACGTTCCACACCGTCACCGATCACCACCAGATGGTGACGGATCCCGTCTTTTCGAATACGGGCGCAGCTTCGGATCACCCATTCCAAGCCGTCGGCCTTGACTCCGGTCCGGAACATGGCGGCGGTCACCACCACCGGCACGTCCTCCGGAATTCCCCATTTTTGCCGCAATTCGGTTCGGGCGCCGGCCTCGAACCGGAAACCGTCCGGTTGAATGCCCGGGCGGATGTAACCCAGGCGGTTTTCGGGAATCAGGCGTTTCAGGTTGACCAGATCCACCCGGCGATTGCTGAATATGATGTTCGCCCGACGCAATGCCAGTCGGTTCAGAATGAATCCCGGCCAGGTCGTGACATTCCGGCGCCTTTTGGTCGAGTAAATTCCCTGAAACACCACGTAGGGGAGACAGAATCTTTTAGAAACGAAGGGACCGATACCATCCGGCGATTTATAATAGCTATGATAGGTGAAAAACAGGTCGGGCCGTTCCTGCGGCCGGTGGCGGACAATCCGGTGGAGATCCCGGAGCCAAACCGGCCACAGCAGGGGTTTGCGATAAATCCAGCGAGATCGCAGCCGGCTGGCCTCGGAAACCCGATGGCCCTGCCCCCGGAAAAAATCGACCAGACCGGTGGCCGTGGTCAGATCCCCGGACGGGTGGGGGTGGCCCAGCGGTTTCAGGGGCGCATACCAGTACAGATGCATTTCTCAGACAGGGCCGGGAAAGGAACAGCGATATATTTCGACCAGTTCCCGAATCAACCGGCGGTTGTCAAAATCCTGAAGAACCCGGCTTCTCGCGGCACGAATCACCTTTTCCCGAAGACAGCGATCCAGCAGCATTCGGATCATGGCCAAGGCCATCGCATGGGAATCTCCCGGTTCGACCAGCAGGCCGGTATCTTCCGAAGTGATCAACTCAGGTATCCCGGAAATTGTCGTGGCAACCACCGGAACGTTCATGGCCATGCTTTCGGCCAACACATTGGGAATCCCGTCCCGGTCGCCGCTGGGAGCGATTTCGCAGCCGATCACGAACAAATCCGCATTCCGGTAGTGATCCAGAACAACGTGGTGGGGTTGCACCCCCAGGAGCCGGGTTCGGGACTCCAGGCCCAGTTTCCGGATCAGATCGGCGATACGGCCTTGGTCCTCTCCATCTCCGATCAGGGTGTGGTGAAAATCCAATCCGGCATCCGCCAGTCGTCTCAACGCCCGATATACCGTGGGCAGGCCCTTTTTGGGAGTGATCCGTGCCACCGTCAGCAAGCGAAACGGGGGTTCGGGTGTACGAAGAACTGCCTCCGGAGTGAACAAACGGATATCGATTCCATGGTATACCCGATACACCGGCGTGTTTTTCTTTGTCGGCAGGTTCAGCAGATACCTGCGATTGGATTCCGTACAGGTGACCACGAATTCCGCCTGGTCCATTTTCTCCGCCAACTGGACAGGGTCGGAGGTATAGATGTCCTTGGCGTGAGCCGTGATGCGGAACGGAATTCCGGTGATCCGGGAGACATACATGGCAACGGAGGCGGGAGAATGGGCAAAGTGGGCGTGAAACCGGGAAACGGCCAAATTTTTCGGCACAAAGCGATGGATCAGATAACCTGCCTGGAGAAGATGCTTGATGGAAGCGGATTTCCGGGTGCGGAGAAACCGCCGGGCCGTCATGGTCAGGGCGGTTCCATAGGTACGAGGAGTGGAAAGGGCCAGACAAATGTTATGCCATAGCAGTTCAACCAGGTGCTCCAGCAAGGTTTCCGGCAGATAAAAGGCTTGGGCACGGATTTCCCCGACACTGTCGTGATGGAAAACCTCCCGTGGCTGCCGCATCGAATAAACAACAAGGGAAAAACCGGATCTCTCCAGGAGAAGGATCTCGTTGGAAATGAACGTTTCCGAGATTCGAGGATATCCCTTCAGGATCATTCCCAAAACTGCGGGGCATGAATCCGGCGTCATCCTTCCGAGTTCCTGAAAACCGCCAGCCTGTCTCGCATGAAACGCAATCCCGTCAGTTGAAATCGGGAAATCGCCTCCCGGTAGGGCTGAGGTTGTTCCAGCAACGCCATAATTTTTTGTCGGAGAAGGGAAGGGGACATCTCGTGCCACGGGATGAAATCCACCAATTGCCTCTCATGAAGCGCCTGGGCACGAATGAGTTGTTCTTTACGGGGAGTCTCCCGAGGAATGACCAGTGACAAGGTTCCCTGGGAAAGAATTTCACAGATGGTGTTGTATCCCCCCATGCTGACAACGAGGTCCGCCGCGGCCATGACCGTTTCCATTTTCTGGTAAAATTCCCAGGTCCGTATCCCCAGCCGCTTCGCCCGCGCAAAAAGGTCCTCTCTCTCCTGGCGAGGCATGAAGGGTCCGGAAATCAACACGCTTTTAAAGGGAAGATGGCCTGATTCGCGTTCCATCATCGTCAAAAACGTGTGCATCAGAAAATGACCGTCTCCGCCGCCGCCGGTAGTCACCAGAACCAATTTCTCGTTTTCCCGAACCCCGTATTTTTTTCGCATTTTTCGGGCGGCGTCCCTGCCCGGGATATTGCGGGGAATATAGCCGGTGAAATGCATTTTTCGGCTGACACTTTCCGGAATATCGTACTGCCGGATCGGATCGTAGAGTTCCTGGTTCCCGTAAATCCAAATTTCACTGTACAGTTGATCCAGGATTTCATAGACGCCTTTTTTCCGCCAATCCGCCTTAACCGTATCCGCATCGTCCATGATATCCCGCAATCCCAGAATGGTTCGCGTCTTCGGCAGGCAGCGGCGAAACCACAACAGCGTCGGCAACACCTCTTTTTTTAAACCCAGCGGCTCTTTGTCGACAATGAACAGGTTCGGCTGGAAGGTTTTGGCTGTGGCGGTGATAATATTCTGTCGGATATCCACGGCATGGCCCGGGTTGATTTTAATCGACAGAGGAAGATATTCGTCATTGGTTCTTTTGATCATTCCCGGAATCCGCACGAAATCGATCTGCTCCGGGAAGGAAAAACGTCCGGCGATCGGCGATCCGGTGAGAATCAGGACATTCACATCCGGCCCCTTCAGGTGCTCGGCGATGGCCATGGTTCTCCGGATATGTCCCAGTCCGTAGGTGTCATGGGAGTACATCAGGATGTTGTAAGTGCTGTTTTTGGCCATTCACTTTCCGTTCATGAAAAGGGGAAACACATGAAAAGCCTTCCCGGCCTTGTCATGGATACCAGAAATTCCATCCGGCCTGGTTATCCTTGATGGTGTCCACCATCGTGCCGTCATACCGAAAGGACAAAGCAGTGGCACCAGGAGTGACGGCGAGACGGCGGTCAAACCGCATCAACTGCCGGCTGTCCTGGCGTCCCGCAATCACGTAAATTCCCTGAGACCCGAGGATGTTTCCGGAATCATCCACAAACAGGGCTTTCAGGTTGAACCGCTGAACCGACGCAAATCCGGTGGTCACCCAGGATTCGAAAAAGAGTTCCCCGCTCAAGAGAAAGGTGCCGTCGGTTTCCGGCTGCAATTGGTACTGAATGCGGATTTCCGGAGCGTTCCACATCCCTTCCCGCATGTCTGGAGACAATGGAATCCGTTGCTTTTTGGGAATGACCAATGGCTTGGCTGCCAAAAAATTCCCCTGGCAGGAGACCAGCGGTATCACCAACCACACAAAAACCAGTATCCGGATCAAGATTTTCATGATACTCCTGTAGGCTGTTGCCTGGGAATGTCCAACCGAAAAGTTCCTTTCAGCCGTATTGAAACAATTGATATTACGGATTCCAGATGTTGTTAGTCAAGCAAATATTCGGGAAAAATGCCAGCTTTTTGGCTTGACTCACCCGATGGCGGGATTTAGATTGCAGCTATAGACCATACACCCCTTTTCAACTGACAGGAAGGAAATTATGATTGATTTCGAAGCCGTTATCGGCCTGGAAATTCACGCGCAACTGAAAACCACCTCCAAAATTTTTTGTGGCTGCTCCACGGAATTCGGTGCCGCGCCCAACACCCATACCTGCCCGGTATGTCTGGGGATGCCCGGGGTTCTTCCGGTGCTGAACCGAAAAGTTGTCGATTTCGCCATCCGAATGGGACTCGCCTGCCAGTGTGAGATCGCTTCCGAAAGCCGGTTCGCCCGAAAAAATTATTTTTACCCCGACCTCCCCAAGGGGTACCAGATCAGCCAATACGATAAACCGATCGCCGAGCATGGGTATATCGATATCGACACGGAACGGGGTTCCAAACGCGTCGGGATCACCCGGATCCACATGGAAGAGGACGCCGGAAAACTCCTCCACGATCCCGCAGCGGCAGCCAGCCGGGTCGATCTGAACCGTACCGGCATTCCCTTGCTGGAAATCGTCAGTGAACCGGACCTGCGTTCCGCCGAGGAGGCCGGCGCCTACCTGCGCAAAGTTCATTCCATCCTGCGGTACCTGGACATCTGTGACGGAAACATGGAAGAGGGGAGCTTCCGGTGTGACGCCAACGTATCCATTCGACCGATGGGACAACCGGAATTCGGAACCCGTGCGGAAATCAAAAATGTCAATTCCTTTCGTTTCGTGGAAAAAGCCATTCAATATGAAATCACCCGCCAAAAAGAAGTGCTGATGGATGGGGGGCAGGTGGTTCAGGAAACCCGCCTGTGGAATGCTGACACCGGCCGGACCTTTTCCATGCGCAGCAAGGAAGAAGCTCATGATTATCGCTATTTCCCGGATCCGGACCTGGTAACACTGGAGATCGGCGAGGAATGGATCGAACAGATCCGATCCGGCCTTCCGGAGCTGCCGGATGCCAAAAAGGCCCGGTTCATCACCCAATACCAGCTTCCCGCCTATGACGCGGACCTGTTGTCCGCCAGTCGGGAGATGGCCGAATATTTCGAATCCTGTGTTCGGTTGGGAGCTGGTCCCAAAACCGCCAGCAACTGGATCATGGGACCACTGTTGTCCGAGTTGAACCGTGGGGGGAAAAGCATCGCGGGAAGTCCGGTTTCTCCGGAACATATGTCCGAATTGATCCGATTGATCGAAAATAACACCATCAGCGGAAAAATCGCGAAGAAGGTATTTGAGAAAATGGTCCAGTCCGGGGACACGCCGGCAAATATTGTCCGGAGCGACGATTTGATTCAGGTTTCAGACAGCGCGGCCATCGAGCCGCTGATCCGTGAAGTAATCGCCAAGCACCCCAACGAAGCCGAAGATTACCGGAACGGGAAAGAAAAAGTGTTCGGATTTTTTGTGGGCCAAGTGATGAAAGCCAGTCATGGGAAGGCCAACCCGCAGATGGTCAACGAACTGCTGAAAAAACTGCTGGCGCCCTAACCACACGGACGGAAATTAAAAATGATGAACTCCTAAAAAGTCAAAAATCCGATGGCTTTGAAAAAAGTCCGCAGGCAAGGCGCGTAAATCCGGAGGAATGAGGCGTACTTGTCGTACGCCGCAGTGACGAAGGATGCAGCGCAACGCAGCATTCGGACTTTTACCGAAGTCATCAAAAATACAAAAGCCGGAAAGGAAAAACCCTTTCCGGCTTTTGATTGTCAGGTGAAACGGTCAGGCGGTCGGATTAGAAAGCCAGCGACAGCCGGGTACCGAATTCATACGGATTGGAATCGTTGTCACCCTTGTAGGTGGCATCGCCGGCCCACAGATAGGCGGCGACCAGATCCATCTTCAAATTGTCAACGATCGTAAAGGAGGCCATCAGGTCAAGTTCCGTTCCCAGATCATCGTCACCAGCCGCGTTCTCTTCGGCCAGTTTGGCATACCACAGATCGGCGGACAGTTTCACACTTTCCAGAACCTTGAAGCTGGCACCCAGGTTGAAGGCCATCAGGTTGCTGATCTGGTCAGCCGGTGCTCCAGAAGATACCTGGTTGTCGAAAATTCCGTAGCCCATGATTTCAGCCCAGTAGTAGGAAGCACCCTTGGGGTTGAAGAAAGCTTGGATTTCGCCGTCGCCCTTGATGCTGTCGGTTTCGTTACCGGTGGCATAAATAAATTTCGCGCGGAGATCGGCCGGTCCCATGGCCATGCCGCCGTAGATGTCAAACAGGTAGCCTTTCAGATCCAGGCTGTCATGGTTGCCGTACGCCGCATAGTATTCCGGAGCGATGTCCACGCTACCAGCCTGCAGAATGGCGGTGGCGCCGAAGTTGTACACATCCATTTTCGCATCAAATTCAATACCGAAGGTGAAGGCATCCAGGTCTTTGGTTCCGGGCAGGGTGGTGTTGTACCACACATCGCCGTAGTTGTCGGAGGTCAGCCATGCCACATGGGGTTTGATGGTCATGTCTTTGCTCAGATAGATGGTGGGATAGATCACCCACGCATCCACGTCTTTGTCATCATTGGACTCGCCTTTGCTGTTCACGCCGATGCCGCCTTCATTGGCCTTGATGAAAATCAAGGGCAGATACACCGCGTCGGAAGCCTTGAAAATGGCTTTGAAACCGGCGGCGTCGTCGTCAAACAGATAGCCTCTGGCCAGTTGGAAGCCCTGCACACCAAACTCGAACCGATGCTGGGCCAGTTTGAAATCCACATAGGAGTTTTTGATCTCGACTTTGATACCGTCGGCGCCGATGTCGCCATAGGAATCAGAGGGGCCGCCCCACACGGTGTCGAATTCGAACTTGTTGACGAATTTCAGATTGGGGCTCAGTTTCGCGGTATAGAAAAGACGGGTTCTGGTATCCCACTGTTTCAGATCTTTGGCTTCCGTTTCATCTTCGCCGGTGAAATCGTATTGGCTGAAAATTCTGGTTCTCCAATATCCGCCGAACTCATTCTCCAGAGCAGCAGCCGGAATGGTCAGCGCGACGACCAACAGAGCTGCGAGTGCCAGTACTGATAATTTCTTCATTCTTCATTCCCTCCTCAATTGGTTTTCCATGGATGATCAATTTACCTAATAATCTATTAAAACAAGATGTTAACCTGAAATACCACCTCCTTTCAATCGTTTTATTTCTGGTTTGGTATTTTTCTATTGCAGATAATTCGTCTTAAATCAAGTAAATTGTTACAAAACAGGCAAAAAAATCTTCCCCCGCCGGTCGGTGAACCTCCTCGAAACCGGGAGAGGATTTTCTCCATCACGGAAACCTGAAATTCTTTTCTTTTATATACATTCTATTTTTGATAAATTCAAACAGGAAAAACAATTCTTTCGGAATTCAGCGGAATAGTCCCGAAGGAGTGCCTGTTACCGGGCAATACCGGCGGCCGCAGCCCGCCCCCTGACACCAGACCAAGGAGAATCATTTCATTGAACCGTTTGCGCCATACCCTGTTTTTGATCGTAGGAGCGGTTATTGTCTGCCTGC
>CAZTKB010000123.1:0-9731 GCA_964614125.1 uncultured Desulfobacterales bacterium
GCAAAAAGGAATCGGTCCGGATCGGCTGCTGATGATGGTATCCACCGAGGAGGACCACCATTTTGCCAATTCGGGGACCACCTTGCCTGATTACTGGCGGGAGGCGGAACGATGTATTCGGAAATGCAATGACGCCGGAATGAAGATGTGTGGGACGGTCAGTACCATTTGGGGCTCTCCGATCGGAGGCGCGACCGATATGAAAGATGCCGTCGAATTTGCCAAAAGATGGCTTTCCATCGGAGCCCATGACATCGAACATGCGGACCATGACGGGAGTGCCTCCGCTCCGGATGTGTACCGGTATTTTTCCATGGTCCTGGACGCCCTGCCGAATACGGATCTGCATATCGCTCATTTCCACGAGACCAAGCGGGTTTCTTCGGCATCGATTTTGGCGGCACTGCAGGCCGGAATCACCCATTTTGAATGTACCTTGGGAGGATTGGGGGGGCAACCCGCCAATTTCCTGGATGATTGCCCCACCAAAGGTACCGGAGACTACTACTATGATGATCCCCGCTATGTCGGCTTGGTCTGTTTGGAAGACACCCTGGTTCAGATCGATGAAATGGGTATTGAACACGGCTATGACGTGGACCGTGTGCTGTGGCTGGGGAAGATGATGGAAAAGACGATTGGCCGGAAGCTCCGCTCGGATGCGGTTGTCAACGGCCGGACCAAAAAAGAGGGGCATCCCCAGTATGCCCGGCCGGGACTGTCCCGAATCAAAGCCAAGCTGGGGGAAAAACCCGGACAGAAACTGCCGGATGAATGGCCGGCTGTTCCGGAGGTCCCGGAAAGATGTTTTCAGGCAACGGATTGATTGTGTAAAAGCCGGTTGGGCGGCCCAAACCACCCGGCCGGCGGTACGTTCATCCAGGGGCATGCTTCCGGTTGTTAGCCTGGATACGTGTTGACAGGAGGAAGGAGACGAAACAAGGACCGTGAAAAATACTTCGATGAACATGAACCTGATGGATGTCATTCGCAGTCGTGGATTGATTTTCGACGGAGCGATGGGCTCGATGCTGATCCGGAACGGGATTCCCGGCGGCCATGCATCCGAATCCTGGAACCTGGAAAAACCGGATATGGTTCGTTCCATCCATCAGGCATATTTCCAAGCAGGCGCTGATGTGGCTACTGCAAACACATTTGGTGCCACCTCGATCAAATTGAAAAAAGCGGGGTTGGATGGCCGGCGGAAGGAGATCAACCTTGCAGGGGTTCGATTGGCCAGGGAGGCCGCGACGCCGGGGAAATGGGTGGCCGGTGACATGGGGCCTACCGGCGAATTGCTGGCCCCGTCCGGAACACTGCCGGTGGAGGCCGCCATCGACGGGTATGCCGAACAGGCCTCGTCCCTTGCGGATGCCGGGGTGGATCTGTTGATCGTCGAAACCATGTATGATCTGGAAGAAGCACTGGCGGCGGTTACGGGGATTCAACGGGTGACGGCCCTGCCGATTTTTGTGACGATGACCTTTCAGCAATCGCCGTCAGGGTTTGTGACCATAATGGGAAACTGGGTGGAACCGTCTGTCCGGAAACTTGAAGATGCTGGGGTAGCCGCCGTCGGAGCCAACTGTTCCTTGGGCAGTGATACGATGATCGAACTTGCCCGGGAAATCCGGAAGGCGGTGCGGATTCCCGTGGTGATTCAGCCGAATGCGGGGATTCCCCAGATACGCGGATCGGAAACCGTGTATCCGGAATCTCCGGAACAATTCGCCGAAAACATCGCAAAAATCCGCGCCGAAGGAGTCGAAATCGTCGGCGGATGCTGCGGAACCACACCGGAAACCATTACCCGGATACGAGAAAGGATCGGATGACATGGAGATCAGTTCCTTCAACCAACCGGAGGACTTGGAGCAAACTGAACTGGCAAAGCTGGTGGTGGACATGTTCCACCGGATCATCATTCATCATGCCCTGTGGTTTACCGAAATCTGGCATCAGATGGGCCAAGAGCAGGCACTGAAGATGCTTTCGGAAGCCTTTGCCAGAAGCTACGGCATTCAGATGGGAAGGCTTTCCAAACAACTCGGGTTTGAGATGGTGGAGGATGTTCCCGCTCCGTTGCTTCAGATGCCCCGGGAACAATTGATGAGTCTTCTGGACACCGTGGCGGTCAATTGGTTGGCCAATGACGGGGTGTGGTTTCAATCTGTCGAGTTTTCCCAGGGAATGAACGATGCGAAACGATGTAACGATAGTTGCTGGGCACGCTTTTCTCCGTATGAAGCCCATGCCATACGCCGGTTTCTCCATCTTTCGGAAAATCCCGGATTGGTCGGATTGAAACAGGCTTTGAACTTCCGGCTGTACGCACGGATCAACCGGCAGTCTTTCATTGAAAACGGAGACAACGAATTGATTTTCCAGATGAACCATTGCCGTGTGCAATTCGCGAGGAAGCGCAAGGGACTGGACGATTACCCCTGTAAATCCGGAGGATTGGTAGAGTATACCTATTTCGCCCGAACCATTGACCCCCGGATTCGGACCGAATGCATTGGGTGCCCTCCGGACCCGCATCCGGAAGAGTGGTTCTGTTCATGGCGATTTACCCTGTAGCAAGGGTTTGACCATCCGGCCGCCGATCTGGATTTCCTCCCGGTTTTCGAGAAAGAGGAGTCGGATCGGCACCTCAAAACCTCCGGCCAGTTCGGGATAGGCGGCACGAATCCCCGAAAAATTCCAGGAATCCATGATGCGGTCCAGGCATGCGATTTTTGACTCCAGCCGGTCTCGGCTGGAGCTGTCCCGGAAATATTCCAGCATGGTATGGTGGTGCAGCCTTTTGATTTCCTTCTCGATGCAATGCTTCCGAAGATCCATAGGGATTTCCATGCCACCGATATCCGGTTCCCGCTTCCGATAATTGGCTCCCTCCGACGTTTGGCCGGAAGAATCATAGGCTTTTTCAGCTTCTTTCCATAATTGCTTTGACAAATCATCGGTTTTCATTTAGTTTTCCATGGTTTTTGAAATCCGTTGGATTGTTGCGTACCTCTGGCCCGCATGAGAATTCGTTGCGGCGGCAAGCCGGGTTTATCTCCCGAATTACCGGATGTGGGGTGTCGCGATAATCTGTATATAGGTTTTCAGCGTGTGTAGCAGCATCTGATGCTGTATCCTATATCCTAGGGAGGGTCAATCCATGTATGTGCCACGATATATGTTTTTCACCAGAGGTGTCGGCATCGCCAAGGAAAAGCTGTCCTCTTTCGAGAATGCCCTGCGTGAAGCCCGTATCGCTCATTTGAATTTGGTTACGGTTTCTTCCATTTTTCCGCCCCATTGCCATATTATCGATATTGATCGGGGAGTGGAACGGCTGGAACCCGGTGAGATCACCCATTGCGTGATGGCCAGAGAACAGATCAACGAGCCGGGGAGGAGAATCATCGCCAGCATCGGGCTGGCGCTGCCCGCGGAAAAAGGTCGGTATGGATATCTCTCCGAACATCATGGATTCGGTCAAACCGAGTTGGAGGCTGGGGAATATGCGGAGGATCTGGCCGCGACCATGCTTGCCAACACCTTGGGAATTGAATTCGACGCGGATAAAGACTATGATGAACGCCGGGAAGTGTACAAAATGTCCGGCAAGATCGTCAAGTCCATGCATACCAGCCAAGGGGCGTTGGGAGCGGAAGGGAATTTGTGGACCACCGTTTTGGCTGCGGCGGTATTTGTGAAATAACGCCCGGGAGTCACTATGGAATTCCAGTGGTTCGGAGGACCCGATGCGGGAGAATGCAGCCTGGAACAGGCACGCATTGTGGTGTTGCCTCTTTGCTACGAGCACCGGGTTTCGTATGGTACCGGAGCCGCGGAAGGACCCCGGCACATCCTGGAGGCATCCAGCCAGCTGGAAATGCTGGATGATGAAACTTTTGTGAACTGGAGCCGCTTGGGTATCCATACCCTGGCGCCGTTGACCCCCTCACCGGATCCGGAAACCGCGGTGCTTCAGATGAAAGAAGCCGCTGATCGTGTTTTGGACTCGGGCAGGTTTCTGTTATCCTTGGGAGGTGATCACGCCATTTCCATCGGCCCGATCATGGCCGCGGCCAAGCAATACGGATCCATGGGCGTTTTGCAGGTGGATGCTCATTTGGATCTTCGTGATTCCTGGAATGGCAGCCGTTGGAACCATGCCTGTGTGATGAGAAGGATACTGGAAGATGTGAGGTGCCCGATCGTTCAGGTCGGGATACGGTCGGTTTCTGTGGAGGAGTATGCCTATGTACAGGAAAAAGGGTTGGAGCCTGTATACATGGCTGGAATAACCGAGCACAGTGCCGATTGGATGGATACGGTCATTGAACGACTACCTTCCTTTGTTTACCTGACCATTGATCTGGATGGCCTGGATCCTTCCGTTGTTCCAGGCGTGGGAACACCGGAACCGGGGGGACTGATGTACCGGCAATTGATCCAACTGGTGAAACGCCTGGGCTCCCGGCGTACGGTGGTGGCCGCCGACATCAACGAACTCAGCAAAATTCCGGGTACCCAGGTTTCGGAATTTACTGCTGCGAAAATTGCTTCTAAGCTTTTTGTTTACGCCTCCGATGCCGGAAAAGACCAGCGAAAGGATCCGAAAGGACGGGAAATGTAATGGCTGATATTCTGATTGTGGATGATGAGGTGATTTTTGCCACCCAACTGGAAGATCTGATCATTTCCATGGGGCATAATGCGGTATCGTATGCCACCAATGGAGAGGAAGCTTTGAAGATCGCTCGGGAGGCCAAGCCGGACCTCATCCTGATGGATATCCGCATGCCCGGAATGGATGGAATTGAAACCGCCGAGTTGATCCGCAAAGAGCAGGATGTCCCGATCATTTTTATGACAGCCTATCCGCAGCAGGATTTCATTGATCGAGCCAAGACCCTTTCTCCGTTGGGATATTTGATTAAACCGATCAATTCCGAACAGATCCGCCCCACCATCGAATTGGCCCTTCATAAGCGGGCGATGGAAAAGGAACTGAAAAAAGCTTATGCGGAGCTGGAAATCCGGGTCCAGGAACGGACGTCCGAGCTGTATCGCATGAATGAAATTCTGAGAAGTGAAATCCGGCAGAAGGAACGGATTAATCAGTTGCTGGTAGAAAAGGAGCAGGCACTGAAAATCGCCTCCGAAAACCTGGAGGAAACCAACAGTTCTCTCCAGGTCCTACTGAAGCATCAAAAAGAAGAACTTCTTCAGATGGAAGAGAAAGTCATCGCGAATGTCCGGGAATTTGTCCTGCCCTATATCCAAAAGCTCCAAGAGTTGTCTCTGACTGAGACGCAGACCACCTATGTGGATATCATCGAACATAACATCAAGGATATCACCGCACCTTTTTCTCCCCGTATTTCTCCCCGGTTTATGAGCATGACCGCCAATGATATCCAGATGATCAATCTCTTGAAACAGGGGAAAAAATCCCGGGAAATTGCCGATATTCTGGAGAAAACCCAGACGACAATCGCCCAAAGGAGAATCCGAATCCGGGAGAAAACGGGGATTAAGGGCAAAAAAGCCAATCTTCGATCCCATCTGTTGGGCATGCAATAGATACCGGATTCTTCAGTCCGCCCATCTCCATGTAATGGATCCATTTTCCCGGACGTATCGGAGAAATCCTTTACCCAAGGCATAGCGGATCGTGTCAGCCAGTTTTTCCAGGTTGGTATTCCGGCATTCCGGCAGGAGAATTTGTGCCCAAATGTCAGCTAACCGTTCCTCTTCTTCCTCCATCGTCGACATGATCCCTCGGGTTTCCACCAGCCGGCTCATCATCAACTCGTGGAGGAGGACGGTCCTTTCCAGGTTTACCAACAGGGCAGCCTCGGACTCCGACGCTTCCCCGGACTGAATTCGCTCTGCAATCCGGCCCAATTGCGCATCGAAATCGTTTTCCCAGTCCATAACGATGCGATCCATCATTTCCCGGCTGACCCAGGGTGTCTGGACAATTGCCCGGTTGGCATGGTAGTCGGACCAGTCGGATGACAGGATGGTGATGCCATACGCTTCGCTTTTTTCGCGGAGACGGGTTCCGGGAAATGGCGCCAGCAAATGAAATCCATAGGATAGACCCAACTCCCCCAATTCCTTTCCAAACTCAAGGGTTTCCTGGATGGTCTCCGGGGTTTCACCGGGAAGTCCCAGAATAAACGAGCCGTGGGGAAGGATACCGGCCTGGGTGCACCATCGAACGGCTTGGCGGACTTGGTTTTTGGTGATTCCTTTTTGGATGGTTTTCAAAATATCACTGTTGCCGGATTCGATACCGAAGCTGACCGCCGTGCATCCGGCTGATTTCATTCGTTCCAGTATTTCCGGGGATACGGTATCGACCCTGGCGAAGGATGTCCAGGGTACCCGAATGTTTCGCCGGAGTATTTCGTCGCAGATGGCCAGACAGTGGTACTTGTTGGCCGTGAACAGGTCGTCGGCGATATTGACCTGATGAAATCCCATGCCGGAAAGGATTTCCAGTTCATCCGCCACACTTTCCGGATGGCGGTATCGTACCACGGATCCCACCATCCGCCTGCCGACGCAGAAAATGCATCGAAACGGGCATCCCCGGCTGGTCGTCATCGTGACGGGCATCCGCAGGGCGCGGTATCGGCCCAGAGGCAACAGATGTCTGGCGGGAAGCGGAAGGCGATTGACATCGATCGGTTGGGGGGAAGCGGGGTTCAGGTGGATGCCGTCAGGGAGACGATAGACAATTCCGGGAATCCGAGGCCATTCTTGGGGATCGGAAGTGGCCAAACGGACCAGGGTGTCTTCTCCTTCGCCCAGAACCACGATATCGAGTTCGGGACACTGTTCCAAGGTTTCCCGGCTGCAAAACGTGACATGGGGGCCTCCCATGACGGTGACAACGTGGGGAGCCAGTTGTTTCACGTCCCGGATCGCCCGGATGGCTTCACGAAAGTTCATGGTCACGGATGTCACGCCGACCAGCTCCGGATGGAATTCATTCAAAATTTTGGATAAATGGGATTTGCTATAGGGAAAAACGACAAAATCCAGCACTTGGACCGGACAGGCGGCCCGTTCCAACACGGCGGCCAGATAGGCAAGCCCCAGCGGTGGAGAGGGGGTTTCGGATATCGGATAACATGGGTTGATCAGAAGGCATTTCATGGATTGATCGCTTGGAGAAGTCGGGTTGGAAACAGAGGGATAAGAAATGACGATCCGGAAAAAGGGCGCCAAAGAGGACCTTCAGCGCCCATGGTTCATCTATAAGAAAGGACGGTTAGAACAGGCCGCTGACCTTGCCGGTCTGAGGATCCACGTCGATTCTGCGGAAAGCCGGGTTGGAGCTGGTTCCCGGCATCAGGCTGATGGTTCCGGCGCAGGGGCACAGGAACTTGGCACCCGAATAGATCAAGACGTCGCGGATCGGAAGCCGCCATCCCTTGGGAACACCTTTTTTCACCGGGTCGTGGCTGAGGCTCAAATGGGTTTTCACCATCATCGTCGCGAAATCCGCATATTTCGGGTCTTTTTCCAGCATCTCGGCTTTGGCTGTGGCTTCCGGTGACCAATCCACACCCTCGGCCCCATACACTTCGCGGGCGATAGTATCAACACGGTCGCGCAGCTTCATTTCCAGCGGATACAGGAATTTGAAGTCGTTACCCTCGTTGCAGGCGTCGATAACTGCATCGGCAAATTCCAGCGCGCCTTCACCACCTTTTTCCCAGTGACGGGATTCGGCACAACGGGCTCCGGCCGCTTCCGCGGCGCGTTTCACCGCCGCAACTTCCGCATCGGTATCCGTATAGAACCGGTTGACACAGACAACCGGATTGATTCCGGCTTTCCGGATAACACCGATCATGTGAACCATGTTCTCCACGCCTTTTTCCACCAGGGCGATGTTTTCCTTGGTATACGCGTCGTCCAGGGGTTTGCCGGCAACGACTTTCGGGCCACCGCCATGCATTTTCAGCGCGCGGACCGTGGCGGTCAATACGGAAACATGGGGTTTCAATCCGGAGAATCGGCATTTCACGTTCCAGAACTTTTCAAATCCGATATCCGCGGCAAAGCCGGATTCCGTGACATGGTAGTCAAACAGTTTCAGGCCGACACGGTCCGCGATGATGGAGCTTTGTCCGACTGCGATATTCGCAAACGGTCCGGCGTGGACAAAGCAGGGCTGGTATTCCGCGGTGCACATCAGGGTGGGGTTGATGGTGTTTCTCATGAAGGCGGCCATGGCGTTGCCGACTTCCAGATCTCGGCAGGTTACCGGTTTGCCGCTCTTGTCAAAGGCTACCGTGATATTGTTGATGCGTTC
Source organism: uncultured Desulfobacterales bacterium (assembly GCA_964614125.1). GTDB lineage: Bacteria > Desulfobacterota > Desulfobacteria > Desulfobacterales > Desulfatirhabdiaceae > UBA4064. The sequence goes on from CAZTKB010000123.1 coordinate 8,339, forward strand.
TTTGAGGTCAGCCAGATCGGTTGCAACAGCCAGAATAGCCATCAGTTCGGAGCCGACTGCGATGCCGAACTTGCTCTGCATGGTGAAACCGTCCGTCCGTCCACCCAGACCGATGACGATATTTCGCAGCGCCTGCGCGCAGAAGTCGATGATCCAGCCCATTTCCACCCGGGTGGGATCCACATCGAGGCGCCGCATGCCGGTCAGCCGGGCCAACTGTTCGTCATTGTAATTGCGTTCATGCTGCATCCGGGCGGTCAATGCCACCATTGCCAGGTTGTGGGCGTTCATGATGTCGTTGATGTCGCCCGTAAGGCCCAAGGAGAACTCGGTCATGGGAATCAGCAACGAGTTGCCGCCGCCAGCCGCGGTTCCCTTGACGTTCATGGTCGGGCCGCCCGAAGGCTGCCTGAGGGCACCGCCGACATTCTTTCCTCGCATGCCCAGACCTTCCATTAATCCTACAGAGGTGGTGCTTTTGCCTTCGCCCAAGGGGGTCGGGGTAATCGCCGTTACCTCGATGTATTTTCCATCCGGGCGGTCTTGGAGTCGATTGATGATTTTCAGAAAATCCACTTTGGACAGCCTGCCCATGGGGAGCATTTCTTCCGCTTGAAGACCCAGCTTTTCCCGCCATTGTTCAGGAGTCGGCATGTTTTTTTCGGCTTCTTCCGAAATCTGCCAGTCAGCCATTTGTACCGCGTTGTAAGCCATTTACCCATACCTCCTTGGTGATGTGTTGGTGATCGGGAACCTGCGTGGGGTCCCCCTGCCGGAAAGAGGAGCTGTTTCCTATCCCGTGGAATGGAGAAGAAACTATGAAAATTCTTTTACCTATCATTTGGGGTTGAATTTAGCAAGTGTTAATCGATGTGTATGGTGAGATATGAGGAGGGGCTCCGGCTTATCAGTAATACCGCAGTGGTGAGGCAACCGGCGAAGTTGCATGCCGTCCCGGGAGACTTATCCCGCTTGCCGGCGGAAAGGCCGACCGCTCATCCTCTCCCCCCGGCAGAGAATGGACAGGGGTAATAATTTTTCCCTCCCCACTGGTGGGGATGGCCAAGACTATCTGTTTTTTTACTCCCCTCTGGTGTACTGGGCGAGGGCCACCAATTTTTTTCCCTCCCCACTGGTGGGGGAGGGTCAGGGTGGGGGGGTAAAAGCGGGACAACCCCCCGCTTTCCGGATTGGCAAACGGTTGATTGGCCCGCCGTCCCGGGGCGACCTATCCCGCTTTCTCTTGGAAAAGAACTCGGATGCGGCACTCGCAGGCGGATCGGACAGGGGGGAATCCGTTGAAATGGATCGAGACAACGGACCGATTTGGATGAACCAACCCGGCCGTTGTGGCTGTCCGATCCGGCGAGTGCGGCATCCTCAGACAGCTTTT
>CAZTKB010000124.1:0-9731 GCA_964614125.1 uncultured Desulfobacterales bacterium
CCCGGTGACTTCTGTCCGGAAGTCGATTCGCCCGGAGGCCCCCCGGGTTTGGGGCCAATCGGATCCGATGACGGCGCCCAAGTCAAAAACATCTGCCTCCATTTCCAAGGAGGCGGAAAGTCGGCGTTCTTTCAGATCCGCGGCTCCGGACACGGTGAAAGGAAAAGGTCCCCATATTCCCTTTCCCGTGTATTGAAGGGATTCCGAATCATCCTTTCGGATTATTCCGTCCACCTTTTTTACCGGCAACGGAAAATCCGGATGGGATAAGGCCAGGTTCGACAATCTGACTTCCCCGGAGCGAATTGTCAGGAAAAAGGGATCCCAGCCGGAATCCGCTGACAGCCGCAGATCCGCGATGCCAGACAACCGGGATGTTTTTGGAATGGTTTCACGCAGGATATCCCATCCTGGAGGAAGGGACTCCCAAAGAATATTCCTGGCCTCGGTCACATCCACACGGGATTGCAGGTCAATTCGGGCGAATTTCCGGTCGAAGTCAGGGATGTGGTATCTGCCGGTCTGAATTTTGGAATTCAGCAATATTGCGGAAAATTCCGAGATATCCAAGGCCTTTTCGGAAACTGACACGGTAGCCGAGACCTGTTGTAGAGGCAGGGAAAACAAGGGGGTTTTCCAGGTCATCCCCCGGAGGTGCAACAGTATATTCCATTCCGGAGCTTCCGTTTTATGCCGGCGGCAGGCGGAAAGCTCCATTTCACCTGAAATGCCAAAACGTTCTATTCCCACACGGCCGTCAGTGAGGTTGGGCATCAGTTCTTCGGTTACCCAGGAGGGCGCCAGGGCTCCGGGAAAAAGACGGGAAAAAACGGATATCGGCATGTCTGGCGCGGTTATGTCCAACCGAAACGGGCGGCACCCTTCCAGTTTTCGGCCGACATGACCGGAAAGATGGAGTTCGCTTTCGGGCATCCGTACGTGGAGATCGGAGAGAAAGAATCCGCTGTCCGTCATCTTCGCGTCAGCTGAGATGGAAATCCGTTCCATTCGATATGCTTGCGTTACCCCTTGGTGGACGAGATCGAAAGAGGCTGTTTCGGCAAACAGATCTCCGGAAATTTGGATCGGATGGCCAAAAATTCCGGAAAACTCAACCTGCAGAGAAGCGTTTCCGGCCGGATTATGAATGTCCGGTCGGATCAAAAACCAGTTCAGCGGAATTTTTTCGGCATGAATCTGGATCCGGACCGAGGGGGGAGAAGCCGACGTCAGAGTAGCGGCGGATTCCACCCGAAACCGCATCTGTTTATTTTCCGAGCCCGGTTTGTCCGATGAAACAAAACCGACAATGATGGCTGCGGCCGTCCCGTTTTCATCCGGGGGGCGGGCTTCCATCTCTTCCATGGACACCGTGAATCCCGCCCAATGAATCGACCCGCCGGAAATAGTGATATCGGGCCGGTTTTGAAAACCTTTTGCCATGAAAAAAAAGGCGGAATACCATTCCAAAACATCCATCGGCAAAACCGTACTGGGTTTCTGGGGGAAAAACGCGGGGGTGTCCAGCCGGAGTGTCGTGACGGCCCGTCCTCCGGACAACCATCCGACAAGGTCAAGGCGTACGATAAGAAGGGGGGTTTGCAACCGCATCTCCCCCGGCAGCCGCATGGATACATCCCGGGCCTGAATCTCCGGACCGTTTCGCACATCGATGACTCCCCATCGGATCTCGGCCGGATATCCGGCCGCAGTGAACAGCGCCCGAACCGCCATGGTGGAAACTGGCACAGACGAGAGGATCAGGTAGCTGGATGCTAGCAGCAATCCGATCCCTAACCATATTGCGAACCGTCGTTTCGCCATCCCGATTATTTCCTGTATCATGATACAAAAGTGTATCACAATGTTGATGATACACAAAAATTTGATAAATTAAGTTATAATTTCAGGATTTTGTTGGTATTTCTCCAGAGAAAAGGTCTCCTGCCCGTATGGGGAGAGTGTCTCTCAAGAGGAGGCAAGTCGAGTATTCCGGGCCGTTAAATTTTGATAATATATTGGTTTTACATGTTATTCAATTTTATAGCAGCTATGGTTGCCACTGGCATGAATATTGAATTACGATCTAATCATTGTCGGAACAACCTTTCCGGGTCGTCGGAATGGTTTGGTACCAAGCCCTTTTTCAGAAAGAAACGACAGTGAAACCCTGCAACGCCAATATCGATCGAACGCTTCGGCTTGTCAAGCACATGCTGGAATTGGCCGATAGAGGAGACGCACAACGGGAGGATGTCGGTTGTGGTATTATGTACGGTATCCTGAGGGATTCGGCTTACAAAATCCAACGGATCGCGCAACAGGAAAAACAGGCTCATATCGAAAAAGGCTGGTGGAACATCAGTAACCACAAGGAACAAGGAGGATAATCGTGGCCAGTATCAAAGGAACCAAAACGGAAAAGAATCTGCTTAAGGCGTTTGCCGGTGAATCCCAGGCCAGAAATCGCTACACATATTTCGCCGGTGCGGCCCGCAAGGAAGGATATGTTCAGATAGCGGATATTTTCGCGGAAACCGCTGACCAGGAAAAAGAGCATGCCAAGCGGTTTTTTAAATTTTTGGAAGGAGGCATGGTGGAAATTTGTGCATCCTTTCCTGCGGGTGTGATTGGAACGACCCATGAAAACCTTCTGGCCGCAGCTGCCGGAGAGCATGAGGAACATTCAGACCTCTATCCCGCGTTTGCCAAAGTGGCCCGGGAGGAGGGGTTTGAAGAAATCGCCGTTGTATTTGAAAAGGTTTCGGTGGCAGAAAAACAGCACGAAAAGCGATATCGCGATTTGGCTGCCAATATTGCGGCGGGGAGAGTATTCAAACGATCCGGAAAAGTAACTTGGCGATGCCGGAACTGCGGGTATCTTCATGAAGGAGAGGAGGCACCGGATTTGTGCCCGGCCTGCGTTCATCCACAGGCACATTTCGAACTGCTGGGAGAGAACTGGTGATAACGGGCAACCGGCGGTGGCGCTCGGCTTCAGTAGCGGTCCGGCTTTCCGGCAAAAATGCTGCTGCCTAGCAGGATGCTTAACTTAAAACTCTGTTCCGGCCACCTCGGCCCGGCTCCCCGGCGGATGGTCCATCATGGAAATGGTTCTTCCGTATGTCTGGAATGTAGGGACGCGCCGCACCCGCACGAAAAACGCGACTTTGAAGGGATCTTGAAACCGGTAGTTGGAGTACTTGACCTTTCGGGGTTTAACGGGTAAAGATAGAAAGCAGTGCTTTTCGTATCCCCATTTTCACGCCGAATGAATATTGTCTCCGCCCTGTACGGGCACAGACGACAGACCCGAAGCCTCGGGAGGACACGTTGATTCAGCGTTTTCCCAGGAGGACACCTGGCCGTGGGCCTCAACCATTTTGATAATCGATAAGGAGAAATGACCATGACGGCAAAACTGGAAGTGTATAAATGTGATATCTGCGGAAATATTGTCGAAGTACTGCATGAAGGCGGCGGGGAGCTCGTCTGCTGCGGCCAGCCTATGAAACTGTTTACGGAAAATACGGTGGATGCGGCTAAGGAAAAACACGTCCCGGTTGTCGAAAAGATTCCGGGAGGGTATGCGGTGAAGGTGGGCAGCGTGGCGCATCCGATGGAAGAAAAACACTACATCGAGTGGATTGAACTGATCGCTGATGGAAAGGTATACCGGCAGTTTCTCAAACCCGGAGACAAGCCGGAAGCCACTTTTCTCGTGGAAGCCGCCTCCGTCACTGCCCGGGAATACTGCAATATTCACGGTTTGTGGAAGGCCTAGCTGAAAAGGAGGGATGACCATGCCAAGCTGGAAATGTCAGAAATGCGGATATACCATGACCGCGGATACGCCGCCGGATGAATGCCCGTCCTGCAAAGAGAAGTGTGAATTCCTGGATAACACCTGCTACACCCCGGACTGCGCAGCGGAAGGTATTGACAAACGGATCGCGAAATAAGCTTTTCATGTGAAAAGGACAGGGAATATGTCGAAAGCACTCATCGTGTATGCAACCCGAACCGGAGAGACGGAACGGATTGCTGAATTGGTTGCGGAAGGCCTTCGCTTCAGCGGTGTGATAGTGGAATTGAAGAAGGCAGGAGAGATCAAGGAAGCGTCGGAGTTGGAGCCCTATGATGCGGTGGTGCTGGGTGCGCCGACCTATCACGGGGATATGATACAGGGAATGAAAACTTTTCTGTTCCTGGCCGAAAAAGCCGCCTTGGAAGGCAAGGCGGGCGGTGCGTTCGGCGCTTTCGGTTGGAGTGGAGAGGCTCCGGGCCGGATTTTCGATACCATGAAACATATTTTCCGGATGAAAATGGCCGGAGGACCGTTGAGGTTGAAATCGAGCACCCTGGGCGGAGGTATTCAGATGGCTCAGGGCTATGGAAAAGAAATTGCCGGACTAATCGGATAGGTTACCAAGGAGGATACCATGTCTACACCCCAACATTGTCCCGGATATGAACAGTTCAAAAACTTGAAATCCTTTGTGTGCAAATGCCCGTCTTGTTCACAGGAAGTGGAAATTTTTTCCGATGAATTCAACAAAAAACATGTGTGCAAAGGATGCGGGAAAGAAATCGATTTCACCCAGTGCACCCTTTCCGGAGGCGCGTAACGGGAGGAGACGTATGAGGGGGGGGCGGTCCGTTTTGGCAGGCGTTTTGGCGGTCTGTGTATGTACCGCCGTTGTTGCTTCAGAGACGGGTAAGGGCGCGGCTGACATGATGTTGACGGGCGGAAGCCAGGGCAGTGTTCCTTTCCCCCATCACCGTCATCAATCGGTGATTTCCGATTGCCAGACATGCCATGTAGATTTTCCTCAAAAAGCCGGCATTATCGAGGAGATGAAAGCCGGAGGAACCCTGAAAAAAAAACAGATCATGAACCGGCATTGTGTGAAATGCCATAAGGAAAATAAGGACGCCGGTCGAAAGACCGGACCCCTGACATGTACGCAGTGCCATGTAAAATGACCGGCTGACAAGGAACCATAACATGCTTGTTCTCGGATTGCAGGGAAGCCCCAGAAAAAACGGAAACACCCAGTATCTGCTGACCTCCTTTTTGAAAGAGGCGGAAAACCTGGGAGCCGAAACCGTGATGGTCGAGGTGGATAAAAAACATATTGTTCCATGCAAGGAATATATCGTCTGTGAAAAAAAAGGGTTTTGCCCGATTCAGGATGATATGAAAACCGAAATATATCCGCTTCTCAGAAAGGCGGATGTTGTTGTCGCGGCGACACCGGTGTTTTTCTATAATGCCACCGCGCAACTGAAGGCCCTGATCGATCGAACTCAGACCTTGTGGGCCAGGAAATATCGGCTGAACCTGACGGATCCGATCCGAGGCCAAAGAAAGGGGTTTCTGCTGGCGGTTGGAGCCACCAAAGGTAAAAACCTGTTTGAAGGCCTCCATTTAACCATGCGGTATTTTTACGATGCCGTCGGTGCCGGCTATGACGGGAGCCTGACGTACTGGAAAATTGAGAAACCCGGCGATATGGCGGCCCATCCAGGTCTTCCGGAAGATATCCGGTCGGCTGTCCGGAATCTGTTGAAACCGCTGCTGTCCCGCAAGCGAGTGGTATTTGTGGACACCGACGGCCGTGTCGAGGCCCAGATGGCATGGGCTTACACCCAATTGAAGGCCGGGAATGACATCGAGTCTCAGGCTGTTTCAGCCTTTCCAGCGGACACGTGCAGCCCGGTAATGGCTTCGGTGATGGGGGAGGAAGGCATCGATATGGAATTTCGAAGTCCGGAAAAAATTCCCCTCTGGGCGGAGCATACAGTGCCGGACCGGGTGGTCCTCATTGGGAAAGATATTGCCGGGATCCCTCCCGGATGGCGGGAGGCAGCCGAAATCTGGGACATGCCTCCTGTGGACGAATCGGATCGATCGCAAATGGTTCACCGGCGGGATGAAATACGAAACCGGGTGGAATCGCTGATTGGAAAAACGGCAGGGTAAATCATTACTAAATCAACCAAGTGATGGGGAGGAAAAAGGAATGGATCGATATGTGTGCACGGTATGCGGATATGTCTATGACCCCCAGGTGGGAGATCCGGACAGCGGAATCAAACCGGGAACCAAATTCGAAGATCTTCCGGATGACTGGGAATGCCCGGTGTGCGGGGCGTCCAAGGCGGATTTTGAAAAGGAATCCTGAACCCCATCCGGTTCCCACATCCAATTCGTAAACACAGGGGACGATTTCATGCAACCGATTGAAATTGCAAAAGGTATCTGGGATGTCGGGGTCAATGACTGGAATATCCGGGATTTCCATGGATATTCCACGGAACTCGGTACCAGCTACAACTCCTTTTTGATCGTGGACGATACAGTGGCGCTGATCGATGCTGTAAAGAAGGATTTTTCCGACCAGCATCTGGAAAATATTTCCCGGATCATCGATCCCAAACGGATCGATGTGGTGATCAGCAACCACACGGAAATGGATCATTCCGGTGGACTGGCCCATGTCATGCATCGCGTGGGAGAAAACAAGCCCTTGTACTGTTCCAAAATGGGCTTGAAAAATCTGGGAATGCATTTTCGGCAGAAATGGAACTACCATGGTGTGGCAAGCGGAGAGACGCTCTCTCTGGGCCATAAAACCCTCACCTTCCTGGAAACCCGGATGCTTCACTGGCCGGATTCCATGTTCACGTATCTGCAGGAAGATGGAATCCTGTTTTCCAGTGATGCCTTCGGGCAGCACTATGCGGGGTTGGAGAAATTCGATGATCGGCTGGGTATCGATATCATGCCCCACGCCAAGAAATATTTCGCGAACATTCTCTTGCTGTACAGCCATCTGATTCTGAAACTGGTTGAACAGGTTTCCTCCATGAACCTCGATATCCGGATGATTTGCCCCGACCATGGAATCATCTGGCGGAAGGATCCGTCGCGGATCATTCAGGCGTACGTGGAGTGGAGCCGCCAGACTCCGCAACGACGCGCGGTACTGGTGTATGACACCATGTGGCACAGCACCGAAAAAATGGCCGATGCCATCGCCAACGGCCTGTACCGTAGCGGAATATCCGTTCGTCCGATGCATCTCCGAAAATGGCACCGGAGCGATATCATGACCGAGGTGTTGGATGCCGGTGCCGTGATTGTTGGATCGCCGACTCTGAACAACGGACTGTTCCCGACGGTCAGTGATTTTCTGACCTATATGAAAGGACTCAAACCCCAGAACAAAATCGGGGCGGCGTTTGGGTCTTACGGATGGAGCGGAGAAGCGGTCAAACTGATTACCGCAGAATTGGAAGCCATGAAGTTTTGTCTTCCCGAACCAGGTTTGCGGATACAGTATGTTCCCGAGGAATCCGCACTGGAAGCGTGTGTCCGACTGGGTGAGGTAATCGGAAAGGCGCTTACGGCTGCGTGAAATGAGGAGATAACCGGATGGAAAGCGGGCAGCGACTCCTGATCGGCTTTGACGGCACGGAGATGGATTCGGAGTTGGAGCGCCTTATCCGGGATTTTCGGATCGGCGGAGTGATACTGTTTTCCCGGAATATCCTCTCTCCGGAACAAGTGGCCCGGTTGTGCTCCGATATCCAATCCATGGCCCGGAGACACAGCCTCCCGCCGCTGTTTATTGCCATTGATCAGGAAGGGGGCCGGGTTGCCCGTCTGAAGGCACCCGGCTTCACCGAGTTTCCCGGCAACCCCTATCTGCAGTCCCGGAAAGATGTCGCTCGATTCTGCTCGATTACGGCTCAGGAGCTCCATCAGATCGGTGTAAACATGGACTTGGCTCCGGTAATCGACGTCGTTCCTCCGGGTATCGACGGGATCATGGCCGAGCGTGTCTTTGGAGAAGATCCGGACTGGGTGGCCGCGATGGGAGCCGCCATGATCGATGGACTTCAGCAAAACGGGATTATGGCGGTGGCCAAACATTTTCCCGGAATCGGACGGACGGTGCTGGATTCCCATCTGGATCTGCCGGATCTGGATATTTCTCCGGCCGAACTCGAGAACAGCGACCTTGTCCCATTTTCCGCTGCCATCCGTCATGGGGTGACGGGAATCATGCTTTCGCATATCCGGTACCTCTCCATTGATTCCTATTGGCCTGCCAGCTTGTCACCTGCTCTTGCGCGTGATCTCTTGCGGCGGAAAATGGGCTATGAGGGGTTGGTGATGACAGATGATCTGGATATGGGGGCGATTTCCGGGCATTTTTCTCTAGCCGAGGCCGTATCCCAGGCCGTTCTGGCGGAGGTCGACCAGATTATGATTTGCCGGAACGGACCGTCCGTGGAACAGGCTGCGGCCATCCTGGCGGAAATGGAACAGAACCGCCCGCATGGGAAGGATATGGCTGTCCAAAGAATCCTGCGTGTCAAGGCCGAGTGGCTGGATGGACCGGGCCTGTCCCGCAAGGCCTCCTAGTTCGTTGCACAGATGTGACAAGAAGAGATCGCGGGATTTTGGAAAACACATCTTCCTCCAGTCCGGAGCGGATTCCAGCTTTCAAATAGTGGAAACCTGCTGCTGCGACCATGGCGGCGTTATCCCCGCACAATTTGATCGAAGGAATATGTACCAACACCCCCTCCCGCTCCGCGGCTTTTCGGATTAACTCCCGGAGCCTGGAATTGGCGGCGACCCCACCGACCACCCCGACACGCGGGCACCTTCTGACACGAGCTGCCTGAACCAACTTCCGGCTCATCACATCACAGGCCGCCTCCTGAAAACCGGCCGCGATATCCGGAATGTGATGTTCCCATTCCGGGCCCAGTCCTTCGACATACCGGCGGACCGCCGACTTCAGGCCGCTGAAACTGAAATCAAAATCGGTGGAATCCAGAAATGTCCGTGGAAAAGAAATTTTTTCTGAATTCCCACATTTAGCCAGATCCTGAATGATTTTTCCTCCGGGATACCCCAGGCCCAGCAGCTTGGCGACCTTGTCGAAAGCTTCTCCGGCCGCGTCATCGAGGGTTCTTCCCATTCGCTCCATGTGTATGGGGCCGGTCACGTGGTAGATGCTGGTGTGCCCGCCGGAGGCCAGCAGGGCCACAAACGGATATTTTGGAGGATTGGCTTCGAGGAACAGGGAGTGGATATGTCCCTCCAGATGGTTGATTCCGATCCAGGGTATTTGTGATGCCATGGCCAATGCCCGACCAAAGGAAAAACCCACCAGAAGAGCGCCCACGAGGCCGGGACCTTGGGTTACCGCGATGCCGTCTATTTCCGACAAGCCCAGTCCTGCCTCTTCCAGGGCTCTCTGTACTACCGGCGAGATGGCTTCGATATGCTTTCTGGAGGCAATCTCCGGAACGACACCGCCATAGGGATGATGAAATTCGATTTGGGAGGCCACGACGGAGGAGCGGATTGTTTGGCCGTCCGACACCACCGCGGCAGCGGTTTCGTCACAGGAGGTTTCGATTCCAAGAATTTTCATGAAGATCACGCCTGGTTAAAAAAAATAGAGAAACACGGTTTGGTGAACGCTTTTTTCCGGAACCTATATCACGATTAGCAGGGGATTTCGACCGGAAATCCGTTCCCTCCACCTGGAACGCCGGTGAACGGGCATTCATGTGTCTGTCCAATTTGTCCATGGTGTCCACTGCACCCTGATTCGGCAAAGCAAAAGAACAGCCCGCCGTCCCGGGGGACCGATCCCGCTTTCTTTTGGAAAAGAACTCGGATGCTGCACTCGCGGGCGGAT
>CAZTKB010000125.1:0-9688 GCA_964614125.1 uncultured Desulfobacterales bacterium
AACCGCGGACCCGATGGTTAACAGCCATCTGCTCTACCGACTGAGCTACTGGGGAATGAAATAGAATTGCACTTTTAAAATGAAACGTTGTGGTTGTCAAGGGTTTTTTATGTTGTCGGGATCGTCCGGACCCGGATATTCAGCTCTTCCAACTGGGCCGGAGCGGCCGGAGACGGTGCATTGGTCAGCAGGCATGCGGCCTTCTGGGTTTTCGGAAACGCGATGACATCCCGTATCGAGGACTGGCCGCAGAGCATCATGGTCAGGCGGTCAAACCCGAACGCAATCCCGCCGTGGGGAGGCGCGCCGGATTCCAGAGCGGACAGGAGAAACCCGAATTTTTCCTCGTAGCTTTCCGGAACCATTCCCAGTGCCTGCAGGACACGCTCCTGGAGTACCTTCTGGTGGATACGGATGCTTCCGCCGCCGATTTCCACGCCATTTAACACCATGTCGTAGGCCCGGGACGTGACGTTCCCGGGATCCGACTCCAGCTTGTCATAATCCGCTTCTACGGGGGATGTGAACGGATGGTGCATGGCCTGGAACCGTTTTTCGGTTTCGTCGTATTCCAGGAGCGGAAAATGGGTGACCCAGACAAAAGCGAACGAATTTTCCGGGATCAGCCCGAGGCGTTTTCCCAGATGGTTTCGCAGATGCCCCAGGGCTTCGTTGACAATACCGGGTTTGTCCGCCACGAAAAAGACCAGGTCGTTAACCTGCATGTCCAGGCGCTCGGTGAGGGCCTGTTTTTCCGCATCCGTGAAGAATTTGGCGATGGGAGACTGCCACCCCTCGGGCCGGATCTTGATCCAGGCAAGCCCTTTGGCCTGGTAAATTCCGACGAACTCCGTCAGGTCATCCAGTTCCTTGCGTGTGAATTCGGCACACCCCTTGGCGTTCAAGGCTTTGACGATGCCCCCCGAGGCCACGGCTCCGGAGAACACCTTCAGTCCGGAAGTGCCGACCAGATCGGATACGTCCTTAAGTTCCAGGCCGAACCGGATATCCGGTTTGTCAAGTCCGTAGCGGGCCATGGCCTCATCGTAACTGAGCCGGGGAAACGGCAGGGATAGATCCTTGCCCAGGGTTTCCCGGAACAGCCGCCCCATCAGGCCTTCCGCGATCGCCATGACATCCTCTTCACCCACAAAGGACATTTCCATATCGATCTGGGTGAATTCGGGCTGACGGTCGGCGCGGAGGTCCTCGTCCCGGAAACAGCGAACGATCTGGTAGTACCGGTCGAAGCCCGAAACCATCAGCAGTTGCTTGAAGAGCTGGGGAGATTGCGGAAGCGCATAAAACTGACCTGGATTCACCCGGCTGGGAACCAGGTAGTCCCTTGCCCCTTCCGGCGTGCTTTTGGTCAAAACCGGTGTCTCGATTTCCAGAAAACCGTTCTCCGCCAGGTAATTCCGAACCGCCACCGAAGCCTGGTTGCGAAGGATGATGTTTTTCTGCAGCTGGGGCCTCCGGAGATCCAGATGGCGGTATTTCAGCCGGAGCTGCTCCGAAACATCGACGTTGTCTTCGATCAGAAACGGCGGTGTTTTGGCAGAGTTCAGCAGTTTGAGCTCCGTGACCAGCACCTCGATGTCACCGGTGGGCAGGTTGGCGTTGATCATACCTTCCGGACGGTTTTCGACCCGTCCTCGAATCCCGATCACATATTCGTTTCGTATTTCATGAGCCTTGGCATGAACGGATTCGCTGATTTCGGGATTAAAAACCACCTGGGTGATCCCCTCCCGGTCCCGCAAATCCACAAAAATCACTCCGCCGTGATCTCTGCGTCGCTGTGCCCACCCCATCAACACGACTTCCTGCCCGACATGGCCGGTATTCAGTTCGTTGCAATGGTGCGTCCGGCGCATGTCTGCCATCATATCCAACTCGAAAGTGTCAGCCAACGGTGAAACTCCTTTCCTCGTTCTGCAACCGCCGGTTGTACCGGCAATTCATCTATTCAATCTATTTTTGAGGCGGTTTCCGGAGATGCCGCCAAACCTGTCGATCCACCATCAGTTGAGACAGGTGCTCATAAAGAGATCAGTTTGTCCACGAGTCCGTCGAACGGGATTTCTGCCTGCTGTTTCGTAGTCATATCTCGGAGAATGGCCACTCGGTTCCGGATTTCCTGCTCACCGGCAATCAACACCCGGGAGGCACCCGAACGGTCCGCCTGTTTCATCTGGCTCTTCAGGCTTCGGTCCGACATATCCATTTCCGCATGAATTCCGGAAAGGGCCAGGCGGCAGATCCAGTCGAAAGCCATCTTCTGCGCTTCCTCTCCCAACGCGGCAATGAACAGGGCGGGCCTGGCGCGCAGGTCGGAGGCATGAATCGCGGCGAGTTCCGCCAGCCGGTCAAATCCGATGGCAAATCCGATTCCCGGGATATCGGGGCCACCTAGTTCCTTCACCAGGCCGTCGTATCGGCCGCCTCCGACTACCGCGCTCTGGGCGCCCAACAGTCCGGTCTGGATTTCGAAGGTGGTCCGGGTATAGTAATCCAATCCCCGAACCAGGCGCTTGTCCAGAACATGTTTTACGCCAAGCAATTCGAGGTGGTGTAAGACCGTGTCGAAATGTTTTCGGCAATCCGGACACAGATAGTCCAGGATGGAGGGGATATCGACCAGAGCGTCTCTGCAGGAGGGGACTTTGCAATCCATGACCCGCAAGGGGTTTTTGTCGCTTCGTCTCCGGCAATCCTCACACAGGCTGTCCATTTTGCTTTCGAGGCGTTCCCTCAAAGCCGCTTTGAAGGTCGGGCGGCATTCGGGACACCCCAGCGAATTGATATGGGTGGTGCAATCTGTGATATTCAGACGGGAGAACAGCGTCATCAGCATCAGAATCACCTGGGCGTCGATCAACGGGGATTGCACCCCGAAAACTTCCGCGTCGATCTGGTAAAACTGGCGGTATCTGCCTTTCTGAGGCCGCTCCCGGCGAAACATGGGTCCGATGGTGTACAGCTTCTGAACCGGGTCCGGGTTGTACATGCCATGTTGAATGTAGGCCCGGACAATCGAGGCGGTCGCCTCGGGCCGGAGCGTGATCAGATCTCCCTTGCGGTCCGGAAACGTATACATTTCCTTTTCCACGATATCGGTGTCTTCCCCGATGCTGCGGGCGAACAGTTCCGTCTTTTCCATGATGGGGATGCGGATTTCCTGGTACCCGAAACTGTGCAGCAATTCGGAGGCATGCCCTTCGATATGCTGCCAGAGCTCGACCTCGCCGGGAAGAATGTCTTTAAATCCTCGAATCAGTTGTATCATTCGCAAAATTACCGGAAAAATAGGTTTGTCCAAATGACGGATGCAAAACAACACACTCTCATTTTCATTATAACCAAACGATGCTAGGGCACTGGTGAAATACTGTCAAGAAAAGATTGATGGGGGCAAATGGTTTTTAGAAAGCATTTTGCTTGACAGCCTGAGCCGCCGGTGTTATCTATTCCTAATCATACAGGCACGTAGCTCAGCGGGAGAGCACTACCCTGACACGGTAGGGGTCGTTGGTTCAAACCCAATCGTGCCTACCAAACAAAATCAGGCGCTTACAAATGAATTTCATTCAGTAAGCGCCTTTTTTGTGTCCTTTTTGTGCCTGAAGTTGATTGTGACCATTTCCGCCCATTCCAGGTCGCATTACCTGGCCGACTTCCTTTTTTTCGTAGCTTCCCGGAACTCGATCCCACGGCGTTGGCGGTGCCGGCAAGCACTCGATGTCAAATTTTCTTGCAATATCCTTCGTCTTTGGGAACAATCAACGACAAGTGTCTGGTACCCCTGTGATGACCCATCGGCAGGGTGATGCCCAGGCTTTTCCGGATAATACACATGTGCGGACGATTCGTATCCTATCGCAGTCTCGAGGAGTTGCTTTCCCATTTTCCGGTTGATCAAGCGGAGTGCGATACCCTTGCGCCGAATTACAATATCTCGCGAACCCAACCGATTGCGGGAATTATTCAACTAAACGGGAGGAACATCCTCACCCGGTTGCATTGGGGTCTGGTCCCTTCCTGGGCCAAAGACAAATCCATCGGGAACCAGTTGATCAACGCCCGGTCAGAAACCCTTTCGACCAAACCCAGCTTCCGCAGCGCCTTTCGGCTGCGCCGGTGCCTGATCCCGGCGGATGGATTTTATGAGTGGCAAACGGTGGCGAAAACCGGAAAAAAACAGCCCTATTTTTTCAGCCTTCCGGTCGAAAAGCCATTCGCGTTTGCCGGGCTGTGGGAAGTCTGGGCCGGGAGTGAACAAACGGCCTATCGGTCCTGCACCCTTGTCACCACCGATGCCAGCGAATCGGTTCAACCGATCCACCACCGCATGCCGGTCATTCTGAAACCGGAATACTATAGCGCCTGGCTGGATGCCAAACAACGGAATCCGGAGACCATCCAGGAGATTCTCCGGAAGGGAATCGTGACGGAATTATCCTGCCGGAAGGTTTCGATGCGGGTCAATTCCGTCCGAAATAATGACGCGGGCAATCTCGAAGGGGTTTGATCTGTTTACATGATCTGTTTTCAGGAGGGAAGATGATACCAGGATATGCAACGCCCGAAGCAACCGCAGCCCACGCTGAACTCCAAACACCGATAGCCTATAGGTTGTTTGGGCATACCGGCCTGATGATCAGCCAGGCGGGTTTTGGTACCTACCGTATTTTCCCTCAGGTGGCAACTCACCGGCAAAGCCTGGAGCAGGCACTGCTTTCCGGGATCAACCTGATTGACACCAGCACCAATTATACGGACGGAGGCTCCGAGACGGTGGTCGGAGAGGTGCTGCGCGGATGTATCGATGCCGGGAAATTGAAGCGGGAGGAAGTTGTGGTGGTATCCAAAGTCGGCTACCTGCAGGGGAAAAATTATGCCGACAGCCAGTCCCGCCGCTCTTCCGGAAACCCTTATCCGGATCTGGTGACCGTATCGGACGGTTTGGAACACTGTATCCATCCGGAATTCATCGAGTCGCAACTCGGGCAGAGCCAAAAACGCCTGGGGCTTTCGACCATCGACGTCTACCTCTTGCACAATCCGGAATATTTTCTGGGCTGGGCACACCAGAACGGAATGGACCCGGAGAAAGCCCGTGAAGAATACCGCCGGCGCATTCAGGATGCCTTTTTTCATCTGGAAACCGAGGTTTCCCGGGGACGGATCCGATGGTATGGCGTCAGTTCCAACACATTTCCGGCACCTCGGTCGGACCCGGAGTTTACCGGTCTTTCCGAACTGTGGGAAATCGCGCAGGGAATTTCATCCGCCCATCATTTCCGTGTCATCCAGTTTCCCATGAACCTGATGGAAATTGGTGCGGTGTTGGAGCCCAACCAGCCGGATTCCCGAACGGTCCTGGAGTCGGCAGCTGATGCCGGTTTGGCTGTGATGATCAACCGGCCTCTCAACGCATTTTCCGGCCGGGAACTGATCCGCCTGGCGGAACCGATGGAAGCGGAACGGATGGACGACCATATCATTACGGAACGGGTTTTGGCGGTGGGAGGGTCGGAAGCCCGATTCTGGCGGCATATCCTTCCCTCCCTGGATATACCGGACGGGCTGCGCGTCCGCGTCAAAGAGCAATTGTGCATTGGAGACACCCTGAAACACTACTGGCGTAACTTTTCTTCCTATGAAAACTGGCGGGGAACCCGGGACGGTAATTTCCAACCCCGAATTCGGGGGGTAATGGAATATCTGCAGCCCTTTGCCGTGGAAAACCCGGCTCTGGCAAACTGGATATCCCGACATGAAACCGTTCTTAAGGAGGTTTTTGAGGCAATCGGATCTGTATATACCCAACGGGTTCGGCAACAGCTCCGAAAATTGAAACAGGGCTTGGTGTCTGCCGATTCCGACTGGGCACAACCGGGTACCATCAGCCAGAAAGCGCTTCGGGCACTCCGGACCACGTACGGGATTTCCGTTGTTTTGGTGGGCATGCGGTACCCCAGTTACGTGGAAGATGTGTTGGAAGAATTGCGCCGGCCTTTCGCGACGGTGGACCGTAAGCAGTCCTGGGAAAAACTGGAAACCGCCGTTCATTCTGTCAGGAGAGTACGATGACCTTACCTGTCGAAGGTAATGAAACTATAAAATGGTTTGGGCTGGATTTGCAGGAAACCGGAGAAAGATTGCAATCCACTGAAAATGGACTGTCTATTGCGGAGTCCAAAACCCGCCTGGGCCGCTTCGGTCCCAACGTCCTGATTGAAAAGAAGCCGAAATCCCTGGGTAAGATGTTTCTGGACCAGTTCAAGGATTTCATGATCCTGATTCTGATCGCCGCGGCCATTGTGGCCGGTGTGATTGGGGAGCCGGCGGATACCATTGCCATTGCCGTGATCGTGCTGTTGAACGCGGTGCTGGGCTTTGTACAGGAATATCGGGCGGAAAAGGCCATGGCTGCCCTGAAAAAGATGGCGGCTCCGTTGGCGACCGTCATACGTGACGGACAGACGGAATCCATAGAAGCCGAAAAGCTCGTTCCAGGAGATCTGGTCGTATTGGAAGCCGGCAATGTGGTACCGGCCGATATCCGGCTGACCGAGGCTGTCAACCTCCGGTTGGAGGAAGCCGCTTTGACCGGAGAATCCGTACCGGTGGAAAAGGACACCGAACCCATCCGGGATCCGGATGTCCCGATCGGTGACCGCAAGAACATGGCCTACAAAGGCACCCTGGTTACCAATGGACGGGGAAAGGGGTGGGTGGTTGAAACGGGGATGCGGACGGAATTGGGGCGTATCGCGTCGCTGTTGCAGGACCAGGGGGAGGGGAAAACACCGTTGCAGAAACGTCTGGCCTCCTTCGGGCAGAAACTGGCTTATACCGTTCTGTTGATATGCGGTATTGTTTTCGTTTCCGGTTTGTTGCGGGGGGAACCTCCGCTGCTCATGCTTCTGACTGCCATATCCCTGGCGGTTGCCGCCATTCCGGAAGCTCTCCCGGCGGTCATTACCATTTCCCTGGCTCTGGGGGCCAAGAAACTGGTCAAACAGCAGGCGCTGATTCGCAAACTGCCTGCGGTGGAAACACTTGGGTCGGTTACCTATATCTGTTCGGACAAAACCGGAACCCTGACACTCAACCGGATGATGGTCGAAAAAGTGTATGTGGATGGAGCGTTCCGAAGTGTGGACGGATTGTCTTCTCCACCTGCCGAAACAACCTCTATGGATCTGCTCCTGAAAGGGTTAATCCTTTGTAACGACGTACGTACGGATTCCTCCGGCGGACTCATTGGAGATCCGACCGAAACGGCATTGATTGATCTGGCCCGGCAGGAGGGATACCTGCGGGAAGAAATGGAGGGAACATACCCCAGGCTGGCTGAAATTCCGTTCGACTCGGAACGAAAACGGATGACCACCTTCCATTCGTGGATAAACGGCCAAATTGTCTCATTTACCAAGGGGGCGGTGGAGGAAATCCTGGAGCGGTCCCAAAAGATGGTCCTCCACGGGGAATGGGTCGATATCGACTCGACAGCGTTGTTGGAGACTGCGGAACAGATTGCCGCCGACGGCCTGAGAGTGCTCGGGATTTCCATGCGGATCTGGGGCAGGGTTCCGGACGAGATGACGCCGGAAACCGTGGAAGCGGGCATGGTCCTGATCGGGATGGTGGGCATGATGGATCCACCCCGGCAGGAGGCCGCCGATGCGGTGGCCATGTGCCGGTCTGCTGGGATCACACCGGTGATGATCACGGGAGACCATCCTCTGACCGCCCGCACGATTGCCCGGAGAGTCGGAATCATTCGCGGAAAAAGAACCCCGGTCATGACGGGCCGGGAACTGGCCGAGCTTTCCCTGGAAGAGTTTGAGGAAAAGGTTGAGCAGATACGGGCATATGCCCGGGTCGCACCGGAACAGAAGCTCAAAATTGTGCAGGCCTTGCAGGACAAGGGACATTACGTGGCGATGACCGGGGACGGGGTCAACGATGCACCGGCACTGAAACGGGCGGACATCGGTGTGGCGATGGGGATTACCGGAACCGGTGTTTCCAAAGAAGCTTCCCATATGATTCTGCTGGACGACAATTTCGCAACGATTGTCAAGGCCGTCCGGGAAGGGCGACGAATTTTTGACAACATACGCAAGTTTATCCGATACACCATGACCAGCAACTGCGGAGAAATTGTCACCATTTTCCTGGCACCCTTCCTGGGACTGCCCATCCCGTTGCTTCCGATTCATATATTGTGGATCAACTTGGTGACCGACGGCATTCCGGGCCTGGCCCTGGCGGCCGAGCGGGGAGAAAAAGATATCATGAACCGTCCTCCGCGGGATCCCAAGGAAAGTATTTTCGCCCAAGGTCTGGGAATCCACATTCTATGGGTCGGATTTCTCATGGGGGCGGTGGCTATCCTGACCCAGGTTCTGTTCATCGAATCCAGTCAGACGCATTGGCAAACCATGGTCTTTACGGTGCTGTGCCTAAGCCAGATGGGGCAGGTTCTCGCGGTCCGGTCTGAAAAGGAATCCTTTTTCTCACTGGGGGCTTTTTCGAACAAACCTCTCCTTGGTGCCGTTTTGCTGACACTGGCTCTCCAGATGGCCACAATTTATGTGCCGGCCTTGAATCCGATTTTCAAGACCGAGCCGCTTACCGCCGGGGAGTTAGCGGCGACGATGTTGCTTTCGACCATCGTATTTCTGGTGGTGGAAATGGAAAAGGCTCTCAAGAGATGGAGAAAAAAATAGAAAATCTGCGCACGGAATCCACAAAGCTTGGTTGGAAATCCTCGTTCGATCAGGCTGGGGGTGGTCCATGGGAGGGCTGTGTATGATCAGTCGGATTTATGAATGGTTGGCGCTGATCGGGTATTCCCATCCGTTGCATCCCCCGGTGATCCACCTTCCCGTGGGGCTGGTGACGGCGGCTTGCATTTTTTTGCTGGTTTCACGGATAACCCGGAAGGATGCCGTGGCTCGTACCGCACTGCATTGTGTGATATTGGCCTTGCTGACCATACCGGCGGCCGCCGTAACCGGGGTGATGGATTGGCAGCATCTGTATGGTGGTTCCTGGATTGTACCCATCCGCATCAAAATGGGTTTGGCATTCCTGCTGACGGTTCTGTTGATGTTGGCCTGGAGGACATCCCCCAAAGCAGGTCTTGCCGATGGCAAGGCTGCCACTCTATATGTCCTGTGCCTGGTGACGGTGTTCGGACTGGGTTATGCCGGCGGCGAACTCGTATATGGGTCCCGGTCACCGGCGGCTGGATTGGAGGATTCGGAGGCGCACCAAGGAGCTGTTCTATTTGCATCCCAATGCGCGGGTTGCCATCACACCGACAGCACCCGGGATAAATTCGGGCCCGGATTGAAAGGCTTGTTCCGCCGGGATAGGCTTCCGGTCAGCCAAAGGCCGGTCAGCGAGACGTCTGTCATGGATCAATTGAGGCATCCGTTTGACCGGATGCCGTCCTATCCGGAATTGAGTGAGGATGAAGTGCAATCCCTGATCGTCTTTATGAAGACGTTGTGAGGCGGGTCATTGGGACCTTTTGGTTTCGGAGTCTCCCTGGTTCAAAGGAATTAAACCGGCCGGCTGAAAACGGTTGAAACCAGATAGGCCGTGTAGCCGACGAAACAGGCCAGGAGGATCCCGCCTTCGATCCGGTTGATGCGCCCGCCATACT
>CAZTKB010000126.1:0-9680 GCA_964614125.1 uncultured Desulfobacterales bacterium
GAATATCCGCAAGGCGGATATCGCGTCCCCGCAAGTCCAGAGCCGCTTCCGGATGTTTCCAGGATCCGCCCAGGTTCAGATCCGCGTCCCAGCGGGATTGAATACCAACTTCCGGAAAAAACCGACCCGGATCCACATTGCGGGCGGAGATATCCAGGCGCACCGGTGGATCGGACCGGATCGATTGATCTGGAGCCAACAGGCCGACACTTCCCGATGCCGTAACCACGGTATCCGCTGCCTGGATCTTCCCTTCCTTCAGATCCAGGACCCCCTGACGATTCAGGGAGGCATCCAGGAAGACCTCTCCGATTTCCCATTGGTGGAATCGCAATCCGACAGCCCTTCCGCGGATTGATCCATCGGGTTGTTTCGGAAAGCCTTCGGCATGAGCTTGAATCTCCAGGCTTCCCCCCACGTCCTGAATACCGAAGGGCGCCAAAGACGCTGCCAGGTCCCGGGCCAGGAGCATGACGGTTCCGGACGCGTCCAGCGGATCCCGCCGGACGCGCCCCCTGCCCTCCAGGCGGATTCCGTCGCCGACCACATGGAGTTGTCGAAGATCCAGCGTGTCGCTCCCATACTCCGCGTCCATAACGGCATCAACATTCGTTCCGGTTTGTTCCGGACCCAGGCGAATGCCTTTACCGGTAAGCCCAAGTTGGATGGCTGCGCGAAGTTTTTCCGGAGAAAAACCATTTCCGCGGATCTCCACATTTCCATCCACCCGGCCCGCCGCTCCGGATTTTTTCAGCCACCGGTCCAGGCGGATATCCGCCAAGTTCAGACGAATGTCATAGCCTATGTCATCCACATTCCGGCTCGGGGAAAAAAAGCCGGCCGGAAAACCAGCGGCCAGATCCACCTGACCGGACATCCGGGCCTGTCCGGATCCGGTCTGCACCTGGAGAACGGGCAAAGATACGATCCGGCGATGTAGAATTGTTTCCAAATGGACCTTGTCGAGATCCCAACCCGCGACAACCGCCTGTTCCATTTGAATCAACAGACGAACATCCGGATCCTGAACCGCCCCTTCCATCGTCATCGACAAGCTGAGGGGGCCTTTATATCCACCGTCGGAAAAACCCGCCCGAACGATATCATCCTGCTCCAAATCCAGCCATAATTCCAGCTTCGCTTCCGGATTCCGCCAGAGGTCGGTCACCGTACCAAAGGCCTGGAATCCGGAGCGCTCCGGGCATACGGACAGCGATTCGATCGCAAGCCGACCGTCTTGGAGGTCTGCCCGGCACTCCACTGGGGAGATCTCTATCGGACCGGGAAGACCATCAAAGCCCATGCGGTCCAGAAAAAGATCCGCATGGCCTGATCGCTTATCCACATCATAGGATCCGGACAACCGGATGGATTCCAGTAAAACCCCGCCGCCATGAATATCCGTATCCATATCCAGACGACCGTTTTCCACCTGGCAGAAATCAATGATCCAGGAAAATGGTTCGGCTGAGCTCGAATCGGTTGAAATAGCGGGATCGGAAGCCGGATCCCTTGGAAAAACAAATGGCGACACCATGCTGCTTTGTCCGGTGATATCCGTGAAAATACGGACATCCGGGCCATCCAGAAACACGTCGCCGCGAATGGTTTTGTGTTTCACCAAATCCAGAACCCGCAGATGAATCCGGAGACGATCCCCCCAAATTGCCCGTCGCCCACCGGGGGTGACGATGGATATTCCTTCCAGAGTGAGGTTTCGGTCCAACAGATTCAAGTGAAGATTCCGGACATCGATTTTCCCGGGAATGAGATGGTTCACTTTCCTCAGAATAAAATCCCGTCCGGAATCCGTGTGTACCCACCCAATCAGGGCTGCCGCCAGCAGAAAAACCGCCATCGGCAATCCGATGAGCGTTGCCAAAATCCAACGCCAAGCAGCCGGGCGTTTCATGTTTTCCGCTGCTCCAGGAGCCACTTTTCGAGACTTTCCAGCCCCTCCCGGATGGATATCCGGGGCACATATCCCAGATCCCGCCGTGCCGCCCGGATGTCGAACCAATGGGAAGTGGAAAGTTCCCGGGCCGTGAAACGGGTGATCCGGGGCTCTCCAGGCAGACGGAACGTTCGGTACAGCCATTCCATGGCAGCCCCCAGGCGAATGGCGGTAACGGCCGATATAGACCTGCGGATGGGGGGAAAACCGCCTGCCTTCAGGATCTTATTCACCATATCCCACAGGAAAACCGGCTCTCCCTGGCTGAGGAAATAGACTCTTCCGGACAATTCCGGCTTGGCTTTCAGGGCATCCGCGGCCAATACATGGGCTTCGGCAGCATTGTCTATATACAGTACGTCCACCCGGTTTTTTCCGTTTCCGATTTGAATGAGGCTGTTGGCCCGTTGCAGAATGCGGGGAACCAGATGATTGTCTTCCGGGCCCCAGATTAGGTGAGGCCGAAGTATGATGAGCGATTGTCCTTCCGTTGCGGCCTGTCGAACCAATTTTTCCGCCGCAGCTTTGGTGGCCGGATACGCGGCGTCGTAATGGTACGGGTAGGGAACCGATTCATCCACGCCTTCCATGTTTCCTCCATGAAACACGACACTGGGCGAGCTGGTATGGATCAGCCGGGATACATTCTGTCGGAGGCAGGCGGCCAAGATGTTTCGCGTCCCTTCCACGTTGATCGAAACATATTCGGCCGGATCCCCCCACACCCCTGCCTTGGCCGCGGTATGGTACACCACATCCCGGCCCCGGCAGGCAAAATAGATTGTTTCCGGATTCCGGATATCCCCTGTAATCTGTTCGATACCGATCGAATCCAGTTCCTTATATCTTCTGCGGGAAAGGCTGGCGACACGGTCCCCCCGGGCTGCCAGAATCCGGGCGATTGCTTTTCCGAGGAACCCGCCCCCTCCGGTTATCAAAACGGATTCAGGGTGACGGGCGGTATGAGAAACAGGTGATGTCATGGATATTCCGTTTGATGGTTGGTAAGCGGCATGATAAGATAGGTATCATGAGTACCGCTGTGAGACAAGACCTTATCGCCCTGTTTCTGTCGATATCCGCTGGTCGGAATAGTTCATCACCCGGACAGGAAGGTCGGCTGCCTACATGCAAGTGACCGAAATATTCTACAGTATCCAGGGGGAGTCTCTGTATGCCGGTCTTCCCTGTGTGTTTGTCCGCCTGACCGGATGCAATCTGAGATGCTCCTATTGCGATACCCGGTATGCCTGGTATGGTGGCTGCGAGATGGATATCCAAGAGATCGTCCACGCCGTTTCCGCAACCCCCTGTCGGATGGTTGAAATCACTGGTGGGGAACCGCTTTTACAAGAAGAAACCCCCCGGCTGATCTCCTGTTTTCTGGAAAACGAATGGTCGGTGCTGTTGGAAACCAACGGATCCTGGAATATCGACCGGGTGGACAGGCGGTGTGTCCGTATCGTGGATATCAAATGTCCCTCCAGCGGTCAAAGCGGGCACAATGACCTGGAAAATCTGATCCGGCTTTCGGACCGGGACCAGGTAAAGTTTGTTATCGGATGCCGGAGCGACTATGAATTTGCCAGAAATATACTGCACAATCAACCCATATCCCCCCTTCCTCCTGGGCATATCCTGTTTTCCCCCATCACACGGAATTTGAGCCCCGCCCAGTTGGCCGCCTGGATTCTGGAAGATGGATTGCCGGTTCGGCTTCAACTTCAGTTGCACAAAATGATCTGGCCTGACAGGGATCGGGGTGTGTAACAGAAAGGAACTTCCGTTTGTCCCGTCTGGCAGACATCTCCCGATATTTCTTTCTTCCGGTTCTTACCCGCTATTTCTCCAGAAACGAACCCATCTATCTGGTGGGCGGGTGCGTTCGTGACATCCTGTTGGGACGGTATCCGGAAGATTTTGACCTGGTCGTTTCCGGCGATCCCCACCAGGCAGCCCGGACCATCGCGAAATCGCTGAACGGATCCGTATTCCGCATGGGTAACCACCGGGAAGCGGTATACCGGGTGAACACGGGAAATGTTGTGCTGGATCTGACTTCCCTGGGAGGAGCCTCGATCGAGGCGGACCTGTTGCGGCGGGACTTTCGTATCAACGCCATGGCGATTGAACCGAACACCCTGCAACTGATCGATCCGTTTGGCGGAGAGAAAGATCTGGAGAGTCAAACCATTCGGATGGTAACGGAAACCGCCCTGGTACAAGATCCGGTTCGTATGCTGCGGGCTTTCCGGTTGGCTGCTGGTCTTGGTTTTTCCCTGGACTCTTCGACCACCACGGCCATTCATCGCCATGCAGGCCGGATCGTCGATTCCGCCCGTGAACGGATTCGGGCGGAATTTTTTAAACTGCTGGCTGCAGCGGACTCCGCTTCCCATGTGGCCGATATGGAACGATGCGGCCTGCTGACTGCCATATTTCCGGAGTTGTCCGCCTTATCCGGATGCTCCCAGAATCGGCATCATGATTTTGATGTCTGGCATCACACCCTGGCGGCTTTCCAATTACTGGAACGGATGCTGGAAGATCCATCCGGTATGGGTATCGATTGGCCCCGAAACGCGATCTCCGGAATTTCTCGGAAACGAAAGATTCTCTTGAAATTTTGTATCCTGCTTCATGACGCGGGCAAGCCCGAAACCCGGATGGAAGATCCATCCGGTTCGATCCATTTTTACGGACATGAAACCAAAGGGTCCCAAATCACCCGGGATATCTGTCTGCGACTCATGTGCAGCAGGGCGGAAACCGAATTCATGGAAACATGCGTCCGACTTCATCTGCGACCTTTGGAGCTCTATTTGGCCCACCAGAAAAATACGCTGACTGCCGCCGGAATCACCCGGTTTTTTCTGGCATCCGGAGAATTGACCCCCCTGATCCTGATTCATACACTGGCGGACATTGCCGGAAAAACCAGGGAAGGCACCGATAATCTGGATCCGGAGCTGGTCGCTTTTCTGGGCAGCCTGCACTCCCGGTACCAATCCTTTTTCATCCCCCAAAAACGTCTTCCGAGACTGATTACGGGAGAAGATTTGATGCAGGCACTGGGTCTATCCCCTTCGCGAAAATTGGGGAAAATCCTGGATGAGATCGAAGAAGCCCGCTTGGCCGGAATCATTGCAACCCGGGAGGAAGCAATGGAAATGGCCCGGCATTTAATGGAATTAATACAGGAAGATTCGGAACAAGGAGATGTGAGAAATGAATGAAGAATTGGACACCGAGGACATGCCACCGGAAAATAACCATGATCCGGAGGAACCCGGTTTTGCGGAATTGCTGCAGCAATACGACCGAGCCTCGGGAAAAGAGTTACAGATAGGAGACCGGATCCAGGGTGATATCATCGCGATAGACCGGGATACTGTTTTTGTGGATACCGGTACCGGAACCGACGGTGTCGTGGAGAAAGCCGGCCTGTTGGATGAATCCGGGGTGTTTTCCTTCCAGGTGGGAGATCGGGTTGACCTGTATGTTGTGGCCGTCACGGAAGAAGAAATCCGGCTTTCCCGGGCCTTATCCGGAACCATGGACCAAGACATCCTCCGAGAAGCCTATGAAACCAAAATTCCGGTTTCCGGAAAGGTTTCGGGTGTCTGTAAAGGCGGCTTCACGGTCGAGATCATGAAGCTGAGAGCATTTTGTCCGGTCAGCCAAATGGATACCAGGCCTGTCACGGAGATGGATGGGTATGTCGGATTGACCGATGAATTTCGCATCATCCAATATTCTGAAAACGGAAAAAATATTGTGGTATCCCGAAAACAATTGCTCGTGGAACAACAGTCCCGAAACCGGGAGGAGTTTTTGAAAAATTTGACACCGGATTCGGTGGTGGAAGGAACGGTCACCCGGATTCAACCGTACGGCGCATTCATCGAGCTTCTCCCCGGACTGGAAGGGATGGCGCACGCCTCTGAAATATCCTGGTCCTACGCAACCCATCCGGAAGAAGTGCTATCGATCGGTCAGCGGGTGCAGGTGAAGATTACGGATGTCGGCACGCCGGACAAAAATGGGAGGCCCCGGCTGTCCTTGTCCATCAAACAGATGGAAGAGGATCCATGGCGTACCGTACCGGATAGATTCCGGGAAGGAGACCGGGCCGAGGGCCGGGTCACCCGGATGACCCATTTTGGGGCTTTTGTGGAAATTGCCCCCGGTGTGGAAGGACTCATTCATATTTCTGAAATGAGTCATACCAAACGGATCACCCGGCCGGAAGAACTGCTGCAGGTCGGTGATTCTGTCTCCGTGACAATTCTGGAAATTGATTCCGGCAGACGGCGGGTATCCCTCAGCCTGAAAGATACCGAAACCGACCCCTGGGCCGACATCGAACAGCGTTACCGTGTCGGATCCCGTATCGAGGCCATGCTGGAAAAAAAAGAAAAAGCGGGATACGTTTTCCTGGTGGAACCGGGGATTTCCGGTTTTCTGCCGCGGTCTTTGGCCCAGAATTCCGAATCCGGGACACGTCTGGAAACGGCCAAACCCGGAATGGTCGTCAGTCTGGAAGTCATGGAAATATCCTCTGAAAAGCGGCGGATGATTCTGGGGCTCGGGGATGGGGCTCCTCAAGAAGACTGGAAAACCGAGGTGGGACCTGTTTCCGCCTCTCTGGGAAGCCTCGGAGACAAACTGAAGGAGGCCATGGCCTCAGTCGGATCGCCCCGGCAGAAGCTGCACCGCAAGCATCCCCGCAAGCATGAGTACACATCCGCCTATCGCCCGAAAGGGTAAGGATTCATTCAGAATGACCCAGCCGGCCACGGCGGCGAACACGGTTTCCAGGCTCAGTATGATGGAAGCATGGGCCGGAGGTGCGTCCCGTTGGGCAACAACCTGAAGTGTGTAGGCGATTCCGACGGACATCAGGCCCCCATAGAGGATCGGAATCGCCCCACCCCGAATCCCTGCGAGGGTGATGGACTCCATTACCAGGGCAACGATCGAGCTGAGAAAGGAACAAACCAGAAACTGGGCGCAGGCCAGTTGTACCGCATCCACCCGGGGGGACAGATGCCCGATCAACAGGACATGGCCGGCCCAGAAAAAGGCGCCGGCCAACACCCAGAGATCTCCCGGATCGAATGTCAGGTCCTCGTTGACACTTAACAGATAAAGTCCGATGGTGGCCAGAACGGACCCCAGCCAACTTCCCCATCCAGGCCGATGACCGAAAAACAATCCGATAATCGGAACCAGGATGACATACAGACCGGTGATAAACCCGCCTTTGGCCGCTGTGGTATAGACCATTCCGATCTGCTGGAGACTGGCCCCGAAAAATAATACTCCGCCGGTCACCAGTCCGGATGATAAGGGCAAGTTGGTGAATAACACGGCTTCTTTCCCGGGTGGCTGTGGATACCGCCGGTTGTGGTGAAAAATAATCGGCATCAAAACCAATGCCCCCAGAAAAAACCGAATGCCGTTGAACGTGAAAGGTCCCACGTGACTCATTCCGGCACGCTGGGCCACAAACGCCATTCCCCATATCGCGGCCGTCAACAGCAGCAGCCAGTCTGCCCGAACAGTCTTTTGATTCAACCAGTTATCCTTTCCTGTCGGTATGTACAATCCCAGTTTGCCAGTCTCTTGGTCACATGATATAATATCATATTTCGGTTCAAATCCGGTTTGCATCTATACGGCAAATTTCGACAATCTGTCCAGTCTTTTCCGGCAGAAACCCGATCCGATCCCGGGAGCATGCCATGCCAAGCGATAATCCGTTTTTCCAAAATCTCGACAATTCCCGTGTCGTTCCCCTGGACCGGCTGGTTCCCCGGGAGCCGGCCGATCCGGATCGGGTGATCCGGGCACTGGATCTCATGAGACAGGCTGCGGCCGGCCTCCGGAAAAAACGGGCACCCCTGACGGTAATTCCCATCGGCAACGGTTTGTTTCGAATATTGGACGGAAATGCCACCTATCATGCCCTGCGGCAAATCGGCGCAACCGAAGCCGCAGTCTCTTGTATCCTCACCCGCTGTAGGCCATTGATTTCAGGAGGAGCTTTGACCATGGAAAACGATGACGCGGCATACCGCGCGCTTCAACAACATTTGGACAACCTGCCGGTAGGCTTTCCCGCCACCCGGTCCCATTCGGAAATCCGACTTCTTCAACATATTTTTTCCCCTCTGGAAGCACGAGTGGCCTCCTGCATGTCCCATACGCCTGAAACGCCCGAAACCATCTTGGATCGGGCCGGCGATTGGGTCCGGTCCCTGGATGAATTGAATGGTATCCTGGAAAATATCCTTTTAAAGGGCGGAATTCTGGCGGACTGGAAAGAGGGGAAGAAACATTACTTCAACGTCCCCCTGGTTGTCGGAATCTATGAGTTGCAGGTTAACCGGTTGACCCCGGATTTCGTTCGTGACTTCAACCGGTATGCCCGCAGCCGGGAGTTCGGAGTGGAACTGCTTTCCACCCGGATCCCCCAGATGCGAACCATTCCGGTGGAAAAAAGCATCACTCCCACGCATCATGTGGCAGACTTTGATGAGGCAGCCTCGTTGATCCAGTTGTCCGAACCTCCGTTTGTCATCCTGGAATGCATCTGCCGGAAAAAAAAGAGCATCGAGGGGAAAACATGCCGGGTCACGGATCGAAAAGAAACCTGCCTCGCCATGGGTACCATGGCCCGCACCGCGTCGGAAATCCGAATCGGCCGGGAGATCGACAAAGATGAAGCGCTACGGATTCTGAAGCAGAATCAGAAGGACGGCCTGGTCCTCCAGCCGTCCAATACCGAGAAGGCGGACTTTATCTGTTCCTGCTGCGGATGCTGCTGCGGCATGTTGAACATCCAGAAAAGCCTTCCCCGGCCCCTGGATTTCTGGACCAGTAACTTTTTTGCCCAAACCGAGGAAAGTCTTTGTATCGGATGCGGAATATGCGAAAAGCGTTGCCAGGTAGGAGCGGTTCATGTCTCTCCGGAAACCCGAAAAGCCCATGTGGATCGAAACCGGTGCATCGGATGCGGCGTGTGTGTGCCGACCTGCCCGGAGAAGGCGGTTTCCTTGGTACGGAAGCCGGTCGAGGTGCGCCCTCCGAAAACACGGGAGGAACTGTATGAGATCATTCTATCCGGTAAAAAAGGGAAGCTGGGAAAATGGAAGCTCCAGGGAAAGCTGGTTAAAGACGCCCTGCAAACCGGGCATATCCACCCCGTGAAAAAAAAGGGGAAGGCACAGCCGCCTCAACCCTGACCCGGTATTCTTCGTTTATGCCCGGTGCGAGATGGAGTCACACATCAAGGGATCTCTTGCTTTCTCCAGACTTGCCCGGACCATGGTCTGAGCGATTTCCTGCAGACGATCGTGCAGCTTATAGCAGGCTGCCACAAAATTGGCCAGGATTCTGGCAAACATCTGGCCGTCGCAATTGTCCACCGGATGCCAGAAACGGAAGACCAGCAATTCCTCCTGGTCATTAAATCCGATGGAACCGCCTCCAGTGTCTGAAAACCGAAGGTTCATGCGCAGTGCCTCGGTCAGCAACGGCAGGGATGCGTCCGCCGGTGCTTCGATCAGTCCTGCTGACAAGGAAAAAAAACTTCCGTCCCGGGGAACCGACAGGGTTACCGTCAATCCGCTGTCAAATCCGATCGTGCCTATACCGTCTTCATCCAATTCCGCCGGTTGTCCTGTTTCCAGTTCATTCAAGAAGCCCAGCACTTTCTCAC